>URYT01000161.1 GCA_900552185.1 uncultured Collinsella sp.
AGACATCAACACCGCGCTCGGCACCCCATACCTGCATCTCGGCAACGCCCGAAGCTCCGCCATGGCCGAGTCTAAAGTCGCTGCCCACGCGAATCGAGCGGATGTCGACAACGCGCGACAGCAGCGAGAGAAAACCGACATGATCGAGTGCCGCCACCGCGGGCGTAAAAGGAACGGCAACAACCGCATCGACCCCGGTGAGAGCCAGGACATGCAGGCGGTCGGCCGTCGTCATCAGTTTTTGAGCGGGCGAAGGACTCACCACGACGTCCGGATCGGGATCGAAGGTGACAACAACTGCGAGGCAGTTATGGGCACGGGCGTCGCGAACCACCGCGTCAATAAGTTCGCGGTGTCCCCGATGCACGCCATCGAACACGCCGATGCCAATCGAGGCAGCACCTAAACGCCCGCACCCATCAAACGCGGCGGCGGGAACGATGCGCGCCTCGCCCGACTCGCCCGCGAAAAAGATACGCGCGAGCTCGTGGGGGGCCAGCATCATCGAACACCGCCAATTGTCTGCGGAAACACGTGCTCCATCACAAAGCGACCGTCCTCAATGCGGGCAAGCGCCTTGAGCCCGCCATCGAGCACCAGCGCAAACGGCGCCTTCGAAGCATCGAAGTCGATAAGCGCGCGGTCAACGGGAATGCGCCTGCCGCAGAGCAGGTCATCGGCAAGGTTGCCCGGCAAGTCGACACGCGTGGCGCCCAGGGCCGCGATGGGGTCCAAAGCAAAGCCAGTCGCAGACTCGGGAGAAAGTTCCTCCACCGCATGACAGACGCCAATGGAAACCACGCCGGATGCCGTCCGGCGTAGCGCGGAAATGTGTGCGGCGCTATCGCACGCACGACCCAAATCACGAGCGAGCGCGCGGATATAGGTGCCCTTGCTCACCGAAAATGCCACGGTCCAAACACAAGCATCGCCCTCGCCGCTCATAGCGATCAAGTCGGCGGCATACACCTCGACGGGGCGCGGGGGCAGGTCAACGGCATTGCCCTCACGAGCAGACTTGTACGCGCGAACGCCGTTGACCGAGATGGCCGAGAACGCCGGCGGGACCTGCATCTGCGGCCCCAGCATGGCAGCCAGCTGTTCACGGGCGTAGGCCATGTCGTGCAGCTCGGGGGCAACGGAAACGGTGCGAACGGCCTCGCCCTCCGCATCGTCGGTATTAGTCTCGACACCAAACGAAATGTCGGCGACGTAGCTTTTCGTGTCGAGGGTGAGCATGCCCAGCAGACGCGTGGCCTGACCCACGCCCACAACCATGACGCCGGATGCCATGGGGTCGAGCGTGCCGGCATGACCGACGCGCCGCTCATGGAGGGCGCGACGGCATTGTGAGACCACGTCGTGGGACGTGCAGCCCACCGGCTTATCGACGGCGAGCAGCATATTCAATTGAGAAGGCGTACGACGAGCCATGTACCATCCAAAAAGTTAAAGCTCGACGGTCACCGAAGCGGGATCCTCCCCCACCAGCTCGGCCAGCATGGGAAGTGCCACGGCAAGCGTCTCGCGAATCGTTCCGTTGTTGGTAAAGCCGGCGGCGGCATGATGCCCGCCACCGCCAAAGTTGGCAGCGATGTCGGACACATCGAGGTCACCCTTGGAGCGCAGGTTGCCGCGCACCTTGGTATCGCCGTCGATGCCCTTTAAGAACAGACATACCTCGACGCCCATTACCGAACGCACCACATCGACCAGACCGTCACATTCATCCGAGGTGACGCCGCAGGCCTCAAGGTCGCTCTGGAAGGCATAGCTATACGCCACGCGCCCGTGCGCGACCGTCTTAATACGGCCCATGACAATAGACTTGAGGTGCAAAAACTCGACGCGCATGCTCTGGTAGACCTCGAGCGCGACACGAGCCGGATCGGCACCATGTGCTACCAGGCGCGAAGCCGCGTGGAACGCGGCAGCATCGGCGTTCTGGTACTGGAAACGACCGGTGTCGGTCACCAAGCCGCACAGCAAGCAAGTCGCAACGCCATCACGGGCGACGATGCCGCAATTATCCAAGAAACGGTCGATGATCATGGCGCAGGCCGCGGCATCGACACGCCTCAGGCTCAGCTCGGTAAACTCCTCGCGCGCCGGATGGTGATCGAAGCACACCACATGCTTGGAGCGACGAAGTACCTCGGCCGAGTTGTTGAGGCGCTCAACGACCGGCACATCCACCGAGATAAACAGGTCCGGATTGCCGGTATACGCAGATGCGGGCACCAAGCGATCGGCGCCCTCCATAAAGCGGTAGATGCGCGGCACCGGATCATCGTCTGCCAGCAGCAGCGCAATGTCCTTGTTGGGGAAAAACTTCATAAGCGATAAGCCCAGACCCAGCACGGAGCCCAGGGCGTCACCATCGGGAGACGTATGTCCCGAAATCGCAATGGAGAACGCACCCTCGATGAGCTCGAGGATGCGTCGCGTAATATCTGCAGACTCGCCAGCGGCGAGATCAGCGGAATTAGTCATCTAAAGCTGCCTCCTGGGCGGCATCCGCTATGGGATAGCCGTCCTCGTCCTTTTCGATCGCCAGCGTGGCCGGAACGTTTTCCAGCGCACGCGTGATGCGCTCGGCCTCATCGGTCGAGCGATCGATGCGAAAATCGAGTTCGGGCGTGACACGCCAATCGAGCGAGCGAGCCAACAGGCTGCGGATACGGCCCTTGGCGCTGGCGAGCGCCTCCATGACCTCGTCGTAGCGGCTCGCATCGCACGACACGTACACGCGCGCGAACGAACGGTCCACCGCGACCTCGACCGCAGTCAGGGTAACCAGGTCGAGGCGCGGATCGGAAACCTCAAAGAGCAGGATATAACCGAGCTTCTCGCGAAGCTGCTCGCCCAGTCGGCGGGTTGCCTGCGTTTGCTTCATAGCGCTACCCCCTACTCGGTACGGGCAACCTGGTCGATGCGGTAACCCTCGATCTGGTCGCCGGGCTTGATGTCCTGGAAGTTCTCCAGGCCTATGCCGCCCTCGGAACCGCTCTTGAGGCTCTTGGCCTCATCCTTGTAGTGGCGCATCGAGGCAATCTTGCCGTTGAAGACCACGATGCCGTCGCGCACCAGGCGCACGGAATCGGTCGCGGCGATCTCGCCCTCTTCGACGCGAACACCGGCAGCGATGCCGACTTTGGGCACCTTGAAGGTGTCCAGGACGGTCGCGGTACCCGTGGAGACCTCGACCTCGGTAGGCTTGAGCATGCCGATACGAGCAGCGTCGAGCTCCTCGAGGCACTTGTAGATAACGTCGTAGCAACGGATCTCGACGCCCTCGCGCTCGGCAGCGGAGCGGGCCTTGCCGTCGGGACGCACGCCAAAGCCGATGATGATGGCATTGGAGGCGTCTGCCAGGACGACGTCGGTCTCGTTGATGGCACCGACCGCGGAGTGGATCGTGTTGATGCGCACCTCGGACTGGTCCATCTTGTCGAGCGAGTCCTGAAGGGCCTCGATAGAACCCTGAACGTCGGCCTTGATGATCAGGTTGAGCTCCTTGACCTCGGCGTCGGCGATGGTCTCGAAGAGGTTCTCGAGCGTGACGTGCTTCACGCGGCTCTGTTCCTCGATACGGGCCTTGAGCGAACGCTCGTCGGCCAGGGCGCGGGCCTCGCGCTCGTCCTCGAACACGCGGAACTCGTCGCCGGCGTTGGGCACGGACTGCAGGCCCAGGATCTCGACGGCGTCGGAGGGACCGGCCTCGGTGACGGCGTTGCCCTTGGGGTCGAGCATGGCGCGGACGCGGCCGTAGGTAAGGCCGGCGACCAGCGTATCGCCCACGTGCAGGGTACCGCGGGTCACGAGCACCGTGGCAACCGAACCGCGGCCCTTGTCGAGCTTGGCCTCGAGGACGTTACCGGAGGCAAAGGTGTCGGGGTTGGCCTTGAGCTCGAGCACGTCGGCCTGGAGCAGCACGGTCTCGAGCAGGTCGTCGATACCGATCTTCTGCTTGGCCGAAATGTTGACGAACATGTTCTGTCCGCCCCACTCCTCGGGGATGATGCCGTACTCGGTGAGCTCCTGGCGCACGCGGTCGGGGTTGGCGCCCGGCTTATCGATCTTGTTGACGGCGACGACGATGGGTACGCCGGCGG
>URYT01000162.1 GCA_900552185.1 uncultured Collinsella sp.
CTGGTGATCTCCGCCTTGAGAGGGCGGCGTCCTAAACCGCTAGACGAACGGGCCACATGACATCTGCACTGCCGTGCTGCGAGGAAATATATTACGCGACAAAAAACGTCAGCGCAAGAAGAAATTCCAAATTGCCGAAAAATTGTCGGCAGGTTATGGAACACGCAGGTAAACTAGGTAGCTAATTAAAGTTGAGATGGACCAAAAGAGCTTCGCGCTCGTTGGGAATGTTGTCTTCGATCACGGCGTCGAGGGCGAAGTTGAGAAGCTGACCCAGTTCCGGCCCGGGCTTGACTCCGGCACGGATCAGGTCGCCGCCGTTGATGGCAAGCATCCTGAGCGTATAGGGCTCCCCCGCCTCCAGTAGCTCGTGCGCCAGCGCGCGCATTTCCTCGATTGTCTCGACATAATAGAAGCACGATGGGGCCTTGCCAAGCGTGTCAGCACGCTTGAGGTCCATGAGCTCGTCAATCAGGCGGGCCGTGTCGACGCCCTCACCCGAAAGCGCGCGCATCATATTGAGCAGACAGGAGCGCTCGGGGCGCAGCGGCTTATCGTGATATTTGATGAGCAGGCACACGTCGTGCACCAGGTCGTGCGAGAGCGCCAGGCGATCCATAATGACGCGCGCTTTCTTGGCGCCGAGCTCGGGATGACCGTAGAAGTGTCCGCTGCCGGCGTGATCGACCGTAAAGCACTCGGGCTTGGACACATCGTGCAAAAACGCCGCCCACATAAGGCTCGACGAGGGCGCGACGCCGTCACACAGCGCGAGCTCCCCCGCCACCGTCAGCACACGGGCGATATGCACGTAGACGTTAAACGCATGGTAGACACTTCGCTGATCAAACCCGCGACCCGCTGCCAACTCGGGCACGGCGGCACAGATGAGCTCGGGATAGCGAAGCATCGCGTCTCCCCCATGACCGGTCGAAAGAATGCCCTCGAGCTCAATACCCACACGCTCGCGCGCCACGGCATCGAGCAGCGGCGCGCACTCGGCAAGCGCACGCTTAGTCTCGGGCTCAATCATAAAGTCCAGACGGCAGGCAAAGCGCACCGCACGCAGCATGCGCAGGGCGTCCTCGTTAAAGCGACGCTTGGGATCACCGACAGCGCGAATCAGCTTGCGCTCCAAATCACCCTGGCCGTCGTAGCGGTCGACAAGCCCGCGCTCGGGATGCCAGGCCATGGCGTTGACGGTAAAGTCGCGGCGGGCCAGATCGTCCTCGAGCGAGGCGGCACGCTCGACACTCTGAGGATGGCGCCCATCGGTGTAAAAGCCATCCAGGCGGTACGTGGTGACCTCGATACGCTCGCCATCGGAAATAGCCGTGATTCCGCCAAATTTAATGCCCGACTCCACGACCGCGATATCAGCAGCCTCGAGCGCCGCCTTGGACTCCTGCCACAGGCCGCTACAGCACATATCAACATCGTGGCTGGGGCATCCCATCAGGGCGTCGCGCACCCAACCGCCCACATACCAAGCCTCAAGACCAGCCGCCTCAAGCGCGCGCAGGACGCGCAGGGACGCATCGGACGGTTGAGTACCATTGAGCGAAACATTGCACATGCCTATGGCCTCCTGCGACTATCAAATTGGCTATCGATTGCGTCTGCAAGAAGTCTAGCAAGAAACAGCCTCCACTGCACACGCAAGTCCGATAAACAAAAACGCATCCGTCCTAGTCTAAGACGGATGCGAAATAATCAAACTATTCAGACAAGGTGCCGGAACTAGCAGACCTGGCGAACCTCGATGTGCTTCTTATATTCGTCCACCTTGGCAAAATCACCCAGACCGGGGCACTCGACCACGTTGGCGCCAGTGGCCATCGAAAGGCGCAGGGCGTCCTCGACGCGCTCGGGGGCGTCGTGCCACACGGACAGGAAGGCAGCGAGCGAGGAATCGCCGGCGCACACAGTCGACAGCAGCTTGACGTCGAAGGTGCGGTTGGCAAACCAGATATGCTCGCCGTTGGAGAAGTACGCACCGGCGCCACCAAGGGTCAGCAGCACGTTCTTGGCGCCCTTGGCATGAAGCTCGGCCATAGCGCCCTTGACGGACTCATCGTCGCCACCGCTCACCTTGATGCCAAAGATGTCGAGCAGTTCGTCGTCATTGGGCTTGATCAGCAGCGGTTCCATGGCAATGAGTTCTGCCAGCTGATGGCTCGAGATGTCGAGGACGAACTCGGCCCCCTTGGCCTTGACACGGCGCAGGACCTCGGCCAGGAAGCCCTCGGAAGTGTTGGGAGGCAGCGAGCCGCTGATGACCAGGCAGGTCATGTCATCGAGCGAATCGATAAGCTCAAACATCTCCTGCTCATTGGCCTCGTTGATGGCGGCACCGGCGTTGACCATGTTGTACTCGGTGTCGGGGCCGGCGTTGAGGAACACGTTGACGCGCGTAATGCCGTCGGTCCACACGGGCTTGACGGGCACGCCCAGGGCCTCGGCACCCTTAACGATAAACTCGCCCGAGAAACCGGCGAAAAAGCCCAGAATCGTGGTGTCGACACCATAGTGGTCAAGCGTAAACGAGACGTTGAGACCCTTGCCGTTGGGCGTATAGACCGCGTTGCGCGTGCGGGTGACGGTGTTGGCGGAAAGACCGTCGCAGGCAATGTTGTAGTCAATGGCGGGATTTGCAGTGAGCGTGTAAATCATGAATGTTCCTTTCACGAAGCAACGTGTTAATGAAAGTATATTCCACGCATCGGTAAAAGGCTAGGACAACTCGGTGAACGGTGTGGAAGCGATGAAGTACGGCGGGACACCTCTCCCCCGTGGCGGAACAAAAAGGCGCCCCAGCCGAAACCGGGGCGCCGCATGCGCACGAATATGTCGCGTTTCGATTACTGACGATCGAGCTTGCGGACAGCAACGCGCTTGCTGTACTCATCGACGTGACCAAAGTCGCCGATGCCGACGGACTCGGCAACGTTGGCGCCGGTGGCCATAGCGAGCTTCATGGCCTCCTCGACGTTGTCGCGATCCCTGTACCACTTGTGCAGGAACGCAGCGAGGGTGCAGTCGCCGGCGCAGACGGAAGAGACCAGCTTGATGTTGAACTCACGCTTGGCGTACCAGATGTCCTCGCCGTTGGAGAAGTAAGCGTCGCCGCGGCTACCACGGGTGAGCAGCACGTTCTGAACGCCGGCGTCGTGAGCCATCTTCATGGCAACGCGGACCTCGTCATCGGTGTTCACCGGAACGCCGAAGATCTCGCGCATCTCGTGGTGATTCGGCTTGATGAGCAGCGGCTTCTTGGAAGCGAGGCTCTTGAGTTTGTCGGAGGAGAGGTCCAACACAACGTCGGCGCCGCGGGCCTGAGCGTGATCCATAACCTGATCAAGGAAGTCCTTGGAGGCACGCGGGGGCACGGAGCCGGAGACAACCAGGCAGTCCATGCCGGTGCTGGTGTCGAGGATGTTGTAGAGCTCCTCCTCATACTGAGGGGTAAGCGGGGCACCCGGATTGAGGACGCCATACTCGTGCTCGCCATCGTTGATGTAGGCGCAGATACGAGTGACGCCGTCGATCCAGACGGGACGGCACAGGCAGCCAAGGTTCATGGTCTCCTCGACGATGAACTTGCCGGTGAAGCCACCGAAGAAGCCCAGGGCGACGGAGTCGACGCCGAACTTCTTGAGGGCGAAGGACACGTCGAGGCCCTTGCCGTTGGCGGTGTAGCTGGCGGAGTTGGCGCGGACGTTCTCATCGGGAACGAGTCGGACCGGCGACCGTCATGTCGACAGCGGGATTAGCGGTCAGAGTGTAAAACATACAGCCTCCTAAGTAGACACACTGCTTTATACAGCGTAGCGCAAATTGAGAAACAATTTCGAGACCATTAGTGATAAATCGTTTTATCGTCACAGGCAAAGATACCGACTGCGGCCCACCCGCGAGAGCGGACGCGCAGTCGGCAAGCAAAGCTTAGCGAGCGGCAGCCTCGAGCA
>URYT01000163.1 GCA_900552185.1 uncultured Collinsella sp.
CGCAGGAAGCTTGGATACGCCTAGGCGCGGTCCAAGAAATCGTCCGCACCCCCGTTTGGCCGTATGACGGCCGCAAACAGTCCGTATTTCACCGCAACTGCGGAGGGGACACGGCATCTTTGCTGCTAGCGAGGCACGTAGCGACCGGGCTGGGCTCCGGTGGGCTCGCCATCGCGCGCCACCAGCACGCCGTTCACAAACACGGCCTTGGCGCGGCCATGTGCCCCAAAACCCTCGAGCGGCGTGTAGTCCACAGCTTGATGCTGTGTCGCGGCACTGATTGTCCAGCGCGCTTTGGGATCCCACACGCACACATCGGCATCGGCGCCCTCGGCAAGACAGCCCTTGCGCGGGTACATGCCAAACACGCGCGCCGGGCTCTCGCTCATCAAGCGGCACAGATCCTCGGGTCCCAGCTGTCCCTCAAAGCTCGTGGCAATCGCGACGGGACGATGCTCCACGCCGGGCCCGCCGTTGGGAATGGCGCGGAAATCGTCGCGCCCGCGGTCCTTTTGCCCGTGCAGGTTAAAGCTGCAATGATCGGTCGCAATCGTATCGATCTCGCCGGCCACAAGCGCCTCGCGCAGCGCGGCACGGTCGCCGGCATGGCGCAGCGGCGGGCTCATCACGTACTTGGCGCCCGCAAAGCCGTCCTCGCCCTGCTCCAGATAGCAGGTGTCGTCGAGCATCAGATACTGAGGGCAGGTCTCGACATAGATATTCTTCTGCCCGCGCGCCTTGGCCGCACGAATGGCCTCGAGCCCCAACTTGGTCGAAAGGTGCACCACGTTGACTGGGGCGTCGCCGGCCAGGTGCGCCAGATACAGCAGGCGGCTCACGGCTTCGGCCTCACACACGTCCGGGCGGCTGAGCGCATGCCCCTCGGGCCCATGAATCCCCTGCTCGTACACGCGCTTCTGCAGCTCATTCACCAGCGTACCGTTCTCGCAATGCACGCACAGTATGCCGCCAATACGCTTGAGCTCCTCGAGCACCTCGAGCGTCTCGGCATCGTCCAGGCGCAAATGATCGTAGGCAAAGTAGGTCTTAAACGACGATACGCCCGCCTCGCGCATAGCCGAAAGATCGGCGCGGTTGCGTTCATTCCACTCGGCGAGTGCCATATGAAAGGCGTAGTTGGCCGTGCAGGTTCCGTCGGCACGGCGATGCCACTCGGCCAAGGCATCGGGCATGGTCACGCCGCGATCAGCCGTCGCGTAGTCCACGATGGTCGTCGTACCGCCGCAGGCAGCCGCACGCGTGCCGGTTTCAAAGCTATCGGCTGTCCAATCCATGCCAGTCCAGCACTGCATGTGCGTGTGGCCGTCGATAAAGCCGGGAAACACCCAGCAGCCCGCGGCGTCCTCGACGGTATCGTCGGCGCCCGGCTCAATCGCCGCGGCAATCCGCACGATCTTATCGCCATCCATGGCAAGATCGGCGCGGCGAAGCCCCTGTGGCGTCACGAGCGCGCCGTTTTTGATGATGATCATGTTGCTCCTTATCGATTCATACAGTTGGCCACGCGATCAAAATACGAGCAGGCCGCGATATGCTCCGCTATGCGTCGCTGTCCCTTGGCGGTATCGACATCCCACAGCTCGTAGGCACGCGCTTCGACCAGCGTAACGTCGACGCGACCTTTGAGAATCGAACCGCCGCCGTCCTTGCCCTCAAGACACATAAGTGCATCGAACAGTTCCGCCGGAAAGAGCACCGGACTCGAAGGCTCACCGCTGCACGCCAAGCGCACCGGATGTTTGCGGCCACGCTCGTCAAACGCGTGAACCATGGCATCAAAAGAATCCGCGCTCACGAGCGGCTGGTCGCCCGGCAAAAAGAGGCAACCTTTCCAGTTGTGTTCGACTCCCCACGAAAGGCCCGCACGGACGCTTTCGCTGCGCAGTTTGCCATCGTGCAACACGCACGGGCAATGCTTGTCCCCACAAATCCGGGCGACCTCGGGCCAACGCGTCGAAACCACGACGTCAAAGCCCCGGGGAACCGAATCGATGGTCCGGGCAATCAGCGGCTCGCCATAGATATCGGCAAGCATCTTGTTAGAGCCAAACCGCTTGCCCTCGCCCGATGCCATAATGACGCATCCAAGTTTCATGGTGATACCTCCCCTGAAACCATCGTACCCATAACTCGCGCCGCGGGCATCCACATCGAAAGCGCTTATCCCGCACGCCCGCGATGCAAAAAAGGGGCACCCCGCCGGTTGGCAGAGCGCCCCCTTTACATGGCTTACCTCAACCCGGCTTTAGGCCTGGAACCAACGGGCGGTGTTGCGCTCGTCGAGGGCCTTGAGGGTAGCGGCGGGATCGGCAACCTTCTGCAGGAACATCATGGCTGCGATGGCGTACGGCTTGTAGCTGGCCTCCTTGTACATGCCCACGCGGTGCATGTCGAAGACGTCGGCGTTAACCTCGCCGTGCTCGCAGGAAACACCGGAGATGTCGGCGGGCAGCGGGTGCATAAAGATGGTGTCCTGGCCGTTGGCAGTCTTCTCCATGAGCTCGGTCGTGGAGCACCAGTCCTGATGGGTGGCGTTCTGGGCGAGCAGCTCCTTCTCGAGCGCAGCGATGCCGGCGTCGTCGCCCTCGGCGTACAGATTGGTACGCTTCTCCATGGCGGCAAACGGAGCCCAGCTCTTGGGGATCACGATGTCGGCGCCCTCGAAGGCCTCGGCCATGGTGTTGACCTGCTTAAAGGTGGTGCCGGACTCGGCGGCATAGCCCTTGGCGCGCTCGACGACCTCGGGCATGAGGTCGTAGCCCTCGGGGTGAGCCAGGGTGACGTCCATGCCAAAGCGGGGCAGCAGGCTGATCAGCGACTGCGGGCAGGACAGCGGCTTGCCGTAAGAGGGCGAATAGGCCCAGGTGACGGCAACCTTCTTGCCCTTGAGGTTCTCGAGACCGCCAAACTCGTTGATAAGGTAGAGCATGTCGGCAGAGGACTGCGTGGGATGATCGGAGTCGGACTGCAGGGAGATGAGCGTGGGACGGTGATCCAGAACGCCATCCTCGTAAGCCTGCTGGACAGACTCGGAGACCTCAGCCATGTAGGCGTCGCCCTTGCCGATGTACATGTCATCGCGGATGCCGATGACGTCGGCCATGAAGGAGATCATGGTAGCGGTCTCGCGGACGGTCTCGCCGTGAGCGATCTGGGACTTCTTCTCGTCCAGGTCCTGCAGCTCAAGGCCGAGCAGGTTGGCGGCCTTAGAGAAGGAGAAGCGCGTACGGGTGGAGTTGTCGCGGAACAGCGAGACGGCCAGGCCCGAGTCGAAGATCTTGGACGAAACGTTGTTCTCACGCAGCTCTCGCAGGGCGTCGGCGACGATGTAGAGCGCCTTGAGCTCATCGGTGGTCTTGTCCCAGGTGTGCAGGAAGTCGCTGCCGTACATTCCCTTAAAATCGAGGCCGTTCAACTGCTCGACGAGCTCGGTAAACTTAGCGTCCATGGAAATGTCCTTTCTAAAGATGAAACGATCGCAATGAGTTAATGCGCTCCGGCATGCGCGTGTGGCTAGAACATACAGAGCGCTATGACGAGGACCCGCTACCGTTGAGGAAGCATGGGAGATAACGACCGCGGGCCCCAAGTCAACAGGGGGTGCCGGGGACACGAGCGGCCCCCGGCTCAACAAAATCGAGGAATGGGACTAATCGATCTTGTTGTTGGTCAGACCGGCACGGAACACGGTGGCGTCGCCATCGGCCTGGCTCGGATCGTAGAGGTTCAGGGCAGCCACATACATGGCGGCAGCGGTGACCAGGTCGTCCTTGTAGGTGACCTCGTTGGGAGCGTGAGCCTGAGACTCGGCACCCGGGCCAAAGCCCACGCAGGGGATGCCGTAGCGGCCCTGGATGGCCACGCCGTTGGTGGAGAAGGTCCACTTGTCGGTGAGGGGGCGGCCGGCGCGCAGGTGCATGGCGTCTCGGGCGGGATC
>URYT01000164.1 GCA_900552185.1 uncultured Collinsella sp.
CGCTATGAGGTTTTGGAGGTGGATGTCACTGGCAGGGCCCCCCGGGCGGCGGTGGAGGCGGCCTGGGCCGAGGACGAGGCGTTCAAACGCGATATTCGCACGAAGGGTGTGGAAACCCTCGCGTGGATGGAGAAGACCGGCACGCGCGGCATCGTGTTGGCCGGGCGCCCCTACCATCAGGATCCCGAGATCAACCACGCCCTGCCTGAGCTTATCTCGAGCTTTGGCTTTGCGGTCTTTACCGAGGATTCGCTCGCGCATCTCGTGAAGCCCGAGCGCCCGATCCGCGTCGTCGACCAGTGGATGTACCACTCGCGCCTCTACGCCGTGGCCCGTTTTGTGACGATGCGCAACGATCTGGACCTGATCCAGCTCAACTCTTTCGGCTGCGGCCTCGATGCCCTGACCACCGATCAGGTGCAGGAGATTCTGGAAGCCAGCGGCAAGATCTATACCGTGCTCAAGATCGACGAGGTATCCAACCTGGGTGCCGCGCGTATCCGTATTCGCTCGCTCATGGCAGCGCTCAAGGACCAGGAGGCCGAGCGCCTGGCCGAGGCCACGGCCGCGGGCGAGGCCTACGAGCAGGGCGATGCCGCGCCGGTGGGGCCCTCCACGGATGCCCCCGCGTTCGCGAGCCGCAAGTACACGTTCGAAGCGCAGCGTGAGAGCGCATCGACCGCGTGGCCCAAGGTGCCCTTTACCGAGCAGATGCGCGACGAGGGCTACACCATTCTGTGCCCGCAGATGGCGCCGATCCACTTTGACCTGGTCAAAGAGGTGTTCCGCGGTGCCGGCTACAACCTGGAGCTGCTGCCCTCGACCGACCATGACGCCGTCGAGGCGGGCCTGCGCTACGTGAACAATGACATCTGCTATCCGTCGATTCTGGTGACGGGCCAGATTATGGAGGCCATCGAGAGCGGTCGGTACGATCTGTCCAAGACGGCTGTGGTCATCAGCCAGACCGGCGGCGGCTGCCGTGCCACCAACTACATCGCACTCATCCGCAAGGCCCTGCGCGAGAGCGGCCACCCCGAGATTCCGGTGATCTCGCTTTCGGCCGTGGCGCTCGGCGAGGACAACCCCGGCTTTAAGATTACGCCAGCGCTGCTTAAGCAGGCAGTTTACGCGGTACTCTTTGGCGACGTGATGATGCAGATGCTCTATCGCTGCCGCCCGTACGAGGCCACGCCCGGTGCCGCCAACGCGCTCTACGAGGAGTACATGGCGCGCGCCCGCAAGCTGGCGCCCAAGTTCAACAGGCATAACTACACCAAGCTGTGCCGCGAGGCCATCCGCGCGTTCGACACCATGCCGCTCGTGGGCGAGGGCACCAAGCCGCGCGTGGGTGTGGTCGGCGAGATTCTGGTCAAGTTCCATCCCACGGCCAACAACCACGTGGTCGACGTGATCGAGCGCGAGGGCTGTGAGGCCGTGGTGCCGGGCCTGCTCGACTTCTTCCTGTACTCCATGAGCAACGCCGAGTTGCAGAAAGACGAGCTGGGAAGCTCTGCCACTACGCGCGCTGGTATGCAGGCGCTCATCAAGCTCGTGGACTGGATGCGCACGCCGGTGGAAGAGATGCTCGAAAAGTCCCGCCGCTTTGAGGCGCCCGAGCGCATCGGCACCATGGCCGACAAGGCCCGCACGGTGCTTTCGGTGTGCAACAACATGGGCGAGGGCTGGTTACTCACGGCCGAGATGCTCGACCTGATCGATCACGGTGCGCCCAACATCATCTGCACGCAGCCCTTTGCGTGCCTGCCCAATCACGTGGTGGGCAAGGCCGTGATCAAGGAGCTGCGCCGTCAGCACCCCGAGAGCAATATCGTCGCGGTGGACTACGACCCCGGTGCGTCCGAGGTCAACCAGCTCAACCGCATTAAGCTCATGATTAGCGTGGCCAAGGAAAACATGCGCGCCGGTAAGGGCTTTAAGCTCGAGAAGGTGGCGCCGCTCGCGATGGACGAGGTCACTGGCCAGATGCGTGCCCATGACGGCTGCGTGAGCTGCGGGCCGGCCAGTGAGGAGGCCGTTGCATCGGTCGCCAAGCGCCTGGGACGCGGCATTAAGAAGTAGCTGGCCTGCTATGGGCTAGATATGAGGCAAACGGGTGGTAGCCATACCGGCTACTACCCGTTTTTTGCTGGACATATGTTGCGCAAATGACCTTGCTACAGCCTTCCGTGGGCTCGCCCGATTTCTGGGCTGGCTCGGGCTTTGAAGACAAGTTATTGCAGGCCCAGGGCGATTTCTCGCTCAATGCAGGCCGGCACAGCGTGACCTATCTGCCAAACGACGAGACGACCGCTACGGTCTACCCATCGCCACCTACGAGATGGAAGCCGAAAAGTACATCTACCGCGTGTACAAGTACGAGCTGTAGCGTTGCGCTTAGGTTTGACCAATGGAGTATGAAAACACGCCGTTCGCCGATGCCCCCTCCGCGAGTGGCAGCCATATGGTTTGATGTCAGAAACATATAGTTGTCGCCAGCCTGCTGGCGACGTTCCCCCTGATATCGGAGGTTCCAGGTATGTTTCACGCTCCGTTAAACAACTATCGGTTGGGCTAACATGGGTCGCCGTGCTATTTCGATAACCCTTGCAGTGGTCTGCCTGGCTGTGCTCCTGGGCGCTACAGGGCTGTTTGCTATAAGTCGAGAAACGTCCTATATGCAGGAATGCGCTTCCGAAGGGTTTGCCATTGACGGTTACTATCGGGACGACAAGACGAGTCTGGAAACCCTGGCCTTTCTTGAAGAGGATAACCATCGGTGGCAACTGGTCGACAAAGACGGCAGCTGCGTAGACGGGCAGTTTAAGCGTACGGATGACCCCAACATCCTGATATTAAAGAAGGAAAACGGCGAAGAATTCGGTACGGTTCACGTGGCGTATACGTCACGCCGACGCGAGCAGGGCCAGCTCTATCTATTTAGAGATAGCAAAGTGACCCGATTTTATCTTGTGAGCACCGATCCGGCGTTTACGGTGGAGTCTGGCGATGTCGATGCGGACGTCTGATTCACGGCAATAAAACAGCGAGCGGGGCGCGGACGTGAACTACGTCCCGCTTTTTGCATGTGCCTGCGTCGCGTCTGAGCCTCGCCGCGACTTGCGCCTGTGCGCGGGAGCCATCCCATGCTCCGCATCACTTCACGTCAAACTCCACGCGGTCGAGTTCGGGCACGTTGAGGTCGATGAGCTTGCGGGCGACGTGGCGGTCGTGCGTTCCGAGCGCCTCGCTCGTTGTCACATGGGCGACAGTTTGGCGCTCGACGATGCCCTCCTCGTCGCCTTCGGTGGCCGAGGTCTCGACGGCGACGGTGTAATCCTTAAAGCCCGGCAGCACCGCGGCAAGCTCGCGCGTGGTTTCGGTGACACCGTAGCCGTCCTGCACGCCGGCCTGCGCCGATCCAATGGAGCCTGCGGTCATAACGATGCAGGGGATGGCAAAGACTACCGTGCCCACAATGATGCGGCGGCGCACCTTGCGTGATAGCTCGTCGACCTCGGCATCTTCTTCGGCGGTCACAATGCCGTCGCCGTTCAGGTCGCGCTTGAGCGGCACGCGCAAAAGAAGCAGCACGGCTTCGGCAGCCAGTGCGATAAAGACTACATTGATGCCAAACTCGTAAAGCGCCGAGAGAAACAGCGACCCGCTTGCGATGGCGATGCCGTAGCCCGCCGCGCACAGGGGCGGCATGAGCGCGGTCGCCACGGCTACGCCGGCGATGAGCGTGGCGGGTTCCTGGTCGCGCGAGTTGCCCAGGCCGCCCGCAAAGCCGCCCGCGAGCGCGACGGCAAGGTCCCACACAGTCGGTGTCGAATTGTCGATGATGGCGGCCGTGGTGGTGCCAAGGGGCGAGAGCTTAAAGTACAGCGTGGACGTGACCAGGCAAAAGGCCATCTGCAGCGCAAGGCTGGCGACGGCTTCGACGGTAATCTCGCG
>URYT01000165.1 GCA_900552185.1 uncultured Collinsella sp.
CCGCTGCCGTAGGAAGACGAGGTGGCAAAGCGCGTGCCCGTCGGGGCGGCGGCAGATGCGACCTGATCATCGGTGATGGCGGCCATGGTGCCGGTGCCGGTAAGCTCGGCCTCGCGTCCGGTAGCCTCGTCACCGGCGCGCAGCAGGAGCGCGACGATGATAAAGCTCGCCAGCAGCGAGGAGCCGCCCTGGCTCATAAAGGGCAGAGTGACGCCGGTCAGCGGGATCAGGCGGGTTACGCCGCCAACGATCAAAAAGGCCTGGAAGCTGATGGCTGCCGTAAGACCGGTGGCGCTAAAGGCGGCAAGGTCGGACTTTGCGCGGGCAGCTGTGGTGAGGCCACGCACGGCAAAGAGCATAAACAGGATGAGCACGGCGCCGCCGCCCAAAAGGCCCATCTCCTCGCCGATAGCCGAGAAGATAAAGTCGGACTCGACGACAGGGATGTTGTTGGCCATGCCGTTGCCGATGCCAACACCGACCAGACCGCCATCGGCAAGCGAGAAGAGCGACTGGACGATCTGGTAGCCCTGGCCCTGGGCGTCCTTAAACGGATCGAGCCAAACCTGGAAACGCACCTGAACGTGAGACAGGAACTTGTAGGCGCCCACGGCCCCAACAGCTAAGAGCGCAAGGCCGATAACGACATACGAAAAGCGCCCCGTGGCAACGTAGAGCATCAGCAAGAAGATGGTGTAGAACAGCACGGCCGAACCCAGGTCGCGTTCGAAGACGACGACGAGCAGGCACACACCCCACACGGCAAACAGTGGCAGCAGCAGTCGCAGGCGAGGGATCTTAAAGCCCAGAATCTTGCGGTTGGAGATGGAGAGCAGCTCGCGGTTCTCGGCCAGGTAGCCGGCCAGGAACAGGACGATAAAGACCTTGGCGAACTCGCCAGGTTGGATTGTAAAGCCCGCGATGCGAATCCACAGCTTGGAGCCCGAGATCGTGGTGCCGATAAAGATGGGCAGCATCAGCAGGATGATGCCGATAATGCCAAAGGTGTACTTGTAGCGCATGACCACGTCGAGGTTTTTGACCAGTGCAAGTGTTCCCACCATGAGCGCCACCGAGACAAACAGGATGATGAGCTGTGAGATGGCGAGAGCGGGGGCGAGACGCGTCACGAACGTGATGCCGATGCCCGAAAGTATAAATACGATGGGCAGGATGGCGGGGTCGGCACCGGGCGCCAAGATGCGCACGGCAATGTGGGCCGCGGCAAAGGCGGCAAAGAGGCCGATCGGTACGGCGAGCGTCTCAAAGGAGATGGCAGCGCCCGCGGTGAGGACGTACATCGCATACAGCAGGATGACGGGGAACGCCGAGGCGATGAGCAAGAGCAGCTCGGTGTTGCGGCGACTCATAAGCGGCACTCCCTTTCTAATTCTTATCGGAGGCTTCGGCCTCGGCGGACTGTTCGGCGGTTTTCTCGGAATCTGATTCGGAGGTCGATCCCTGATTGGTGTTGTCGCGAATCGTTTGCGCGTCGATCACCTGGCGGGTCTGCTCCTCGTCGATCTGGTGGCGGTACTTGGATATCGTGTCCTGCGCATCGTCGACACTTGTTTGCGGAATGCCCGCCTTGAGGCGGTTTTGCGTGTCTTCGGGCAGGTCGGACAGCTTAATGCTGGTTTCGCTCTCGAGCCAGTGGAGCTTGAGGCCGAGCGGCTTGCCGGGCAGGCCGCGCCAGACGGCGACATTGCCCTGGTAGGTACCCAGGTAGTATGAGCCGGTGACACCCGTGTAGGCCCAGATGCCAGCTGCCAGCACAAAGACGAGGGCCAGGATGGCGGCGATAGTAATGTTGCGGCGACGCACGCGTTGCGCCTCGCGCATAACGCCATCGTCAACCAGGTCAACGACTACTACGGTCACGTTGTCGTGGCCGCCGGCGGCAAGCGCCGCGTCCACTAGGTTGTCGACGCAGATTTGCGCGGTTGAGGACTGCGTGGCGATGTTCTCGATATCGCTATCGGGAATCATGCTCGAAAGGCCGTCGGAGCACAGGATCAGGCGGTCGCCTTCCTCGATATGCAGAGTGAAGTGGTCGGCATACATGGCGGGGTCCGAGCCCAGCGCACGGGTGATGACCGAACGGTTGGGGTGGACGCGAGCCTCGTCTGCCGTGATCTCGCCAGCGTCCACGAGTTCTTCCACATAGGAGTGGTCGCGGGTCACGCGGATGAGCGTGCCCTCGTGGAGCAGGTAGGCGCGCGAGTCGCCCACGTGGGCGATGGCGAGCGTGTCGTTTTCGATATAGGCGCAAGTGGCTGTGCAGCCCATGCCAGGCTTGCCCAGGCCGTTCAAGGCGGCCTCGATTACGGCGGCGTTAGCGGCCTCGACGGCTGCGGCCAAGCGTGCTGCGTCGGCGGACTGCGGGGCCGTTTTGGCAATAGTCTCGACGGCGATAGAAGAGGCTACCTCGCCGGCGGCGTGACCGCCCATGCCGTCGCATACGCAAAAGAGCGGCGACTGCACCAGGTAGGAATCCTCATTGTGCGGGCGCACACAGCCAACGTCGGAGCGGGCGCCCCACATGAGTTGCGTGGTGGTGCCGGCATCATAGGTCGAGTCGGTCTCGATGCGCTCCTCGGTCAGGGGCTCAAAGCTCATGGTCGACCCGGGGTCTTTGAGCTTGGCCTCAACGGCGGCAACGTCGATTTCGGCTGTGTCACCGGGAGAGACGGTGTCGGTCTCGGCGTTTGATTCGGAATCGCCGGTGTCCGGGGAGTCGGGCTCCTCGGACACGCGGGCGGTCGACTCGTCATCTTGCGGGCTGATGTCTATAGGCTCGGGCGCCGGCGTAGACGCGGGCGCAACCTCGGATGCCGGGGCTATGGGAAACGCCGGCGCGGCGGGCTCGGGTGCCGCAAACACCGCAGCGCTCTCGCTGATTGCCGCGGCGACGGGCTCTGCAAAGTGAGCAGGCGCCGGGGTTGCTTCGGGCGCTGTGGGCTGTTCCGCAGCATGTGCGCCGATGGGAGCCGCTACGGCATCCTCTTCGTCCTCGTTATCGGCTAGATCCGAAATATCATGCGTTACATGCGAAAGAGGCAGGGAGAACACGGTGTCCTCGGGCTCCACGGGTGCGGAGCCCGCCGGAGCGGCGTGGGCCGGCGCAGCTGTGGCGGCGGCCGGTGCCTCGGTCATAGTTGCGGACTTGTTCTCCTCGTCGATCATCGACGGTTCACCTTCATGACCACGTCGCCAATCTGGACTTCGTCGCCCTCACGCAGCGTCGCGGGCTCCACGAGCTGGCGGCCGTTGACGAGCGTGCCGTTAAGCGAGTTGAGGTCCTCGATGATGAGCGCCGGGCCCTGCAGCGAAAAGCGCGCATGCGAGGCCGAGACGAACGGCTCGTTGATGCAGATGTCCGAAGACGGCGAGCGGCCGACGATGACGGGGCCGAGCATGTCTACGTGGATGCCGCGGATGCCGCGCGGACCCTTGTCCACATCAATCGTCCAGATAGCCGAGTCGCGGCGCTGCCCGCGCACAAGTCCCACGCCGGTCTTCATGACGGCGAACAGGAAGATATAGAGCAGGGCGACCAAGACGATGCGGCCTGCAAAAAGGACGATATCGATGTTCATAAGCGACTATCCCCTAAATTCAAAGGTACTCAGGCCAAACGTCAGCAGATCGCCGTTGCGCAGCGGGCAGCGCGTAATGCGGCGGTTGTTGACGAGCGTGCCGTTGGTGGAATTGAGGTCCTCGATCGACCAATCCGAGCCCGTAAAGGTGAGCTGGGCGTGGCGGCGCGACACGTTGGGGTCGCGCAGGGCAATGTCGGAAACTGAGCGCTCGCGACCGATGGTCACCTGTGCGGAGGTGATGCTATGGCTCTCGCCGCTCACGACGTCGACGAGCTGGGCGAGCGGGCGCTGCGGGGCGCGAGTGCTCGCCATGTTGGAGGCGATGCCGGCTGCGGCGCCTAGGCCCACGGCGG
>URYT01000166.1 GCA_900552185.1 uncultured Collinsella sp.
TCGGTGATCCGTTTTCCTCCGTCCCCAGGGGATCAAAAAAAACCGCCCCCGGAGGAGCGGTTTTGAACAATTGGTTTTGCGCGGCCTACTCGCCATCCTCCAACTTAATGAGGATCTTGCGGTAGCCACCGTACTCGCCGTTCAGCGCCTTTGAAACGCGGCTCACCGTGGTGGACGAAGCGCCGGTACGGGCCTGAACCTCAACATAAGGCTCGCCCTCGTCCAAATAGCGCGCAACCTGCAAACGCTGAGAAAGGTCGCAAATCTCGCGCGGCGTACAGATATCGGTCAAAAACGCTTGGATATCCTTCTCGTCATCCAAAAGACTAAATGCGTGGACCAGCTGCTTGACATCAGGCTTGTCAAACATGTTCTCGATATTCATCGATCACCGCCAAACCCGCCAAAAGGCATCGAAGTTGATACTGACATCGGGCATCGTTCGCCCGTTCTATGCAATAGGGCAACGCCTGTGGCTTTTGCCCGTAGCAGTGTAGCACACCACCAAACTAAAGCGACAAGACTCTCTGCCAGCGGCGCGTTTTTCAGGACGAACGCCGTTTAGAAACCGTATGCGCACGTAAGCTCCACGAATATTTGAGACAATGGGCGCCCAAACACCGCGGCGCGCCCGCGCAACCATCCAGGTCGCCGCCGCAAGCCGCTTCACGCGACGCCAGCAACCCCGGCGCAAGAAAGGATTCACGCCATGCGCTTTATGCTTAACTGGCTCTTCACCTCGATCGCCATCGCGATCGCCACGTTCCTCGTCCCCGGTATCCAACCCTTCGGCTTTGCCGAGACCTGGGTCTGCTTTGCCTTTGTGGGACTGTTCCTGAACATTGTCGATTCGCTCGTCAAGCCGTTCCTGACCGTCATCTCACTGCCGCTCACTATTATTACGCTTGGTGTTTTTCAGCTCGTAGTCAACAGCTTTATGCTCGAGCTGGCCAGCTACCTGTCGGTCAATCTGCTGGGCGCGGGCATCTCCATCGCCAGCTTTGGATCGGCCTTTATGGGCAGTATCCTGGTATCCATCACGCGCAGCATCCTCGACAGCATCGCCGAGGACTAAAACGGCCATTCCGGCCGTGCCCGTCTCAACAGCCCAAAACGAAGGCCGCCCATCGCAAAAATGGGCGGCCTTCTTATTTGTCAAGTCTCAAAGGGCGAGAGAATCTACCATTTCTACCCCGTCCCCAAATGGCAGGTGTGGGTTAGATGACGTAGTCGTAGCCATGGTTGGGAGCGACAAGTTGATCGAGTGTCACACCGTCGAGGTAGTCGTTGATGAGCTTGTCCAGGTTCTTCCACACGTCGAGCGTGGGGCACTCATCCGAGCGTGAGCAGCCCTTGCAGTCGCCATCCAGGCATGCAACCGGTGCCAGACTGCCCTCGGTCAGGCGCAGGATCTCGCCCACCGTGTACTGCTCGGGCGGGCGCGTGAGCACGTAGCCGCCGCCCTTGCCGCGCATGCCCGAAAGCATGTTGGCGCGCACGAGCGTAGCCAAGATGTTCTCGAGATATTTCTCGGAAATCCCCTGTCGCGCCGCGATCTCTTTGAGCGGGATGCGACCGGCCGCCTGGTGCTCGGCCAGATCGACCATAACGCGCAGGGCATATCTGCCCTTTGTAGAAACCAACATGTATAGTGCTGCCTTTCGGTCATTTAGTCCGTAGAAATTCTAGCCGAAAAATTGGTTTTGAAAATACCCGTTCCGGTCAAGATGGTTAATCAGCTCGTAATAATCTTCTATTTCCTATTGCATTACTAGGCTTTAGTGTCTAGTATGCTTCCCAACAGCTAAACGAACAACCTATAAGGTTTATGGGTTTAGCTGCTACACGCACCGTGAAACCACACGGCAACCAGCAACTTGAACACTTTGGAGGTTCACCATGAGCAAGGTTTACACGTCCATCGATCAGCTTATCGGCCACACCCCGCTCCTGGAGCTCACTCACTTTGAGGCCGACGAGGACCTCAAGGCTCGTGTGCTCGTCAAACTCGAATACTTCAACCCCGCCGGGTCAGTTAAAGACCGCGTCGCCAAGAACATGATTGACGAGGCCGAGAAGGCAGGCAAGCTCGTGCGCGGCGGCGACTACACCATCATCGAGCCCACGAGCGGCAACACCGGCGTCGGCATCGCCTCGGTGGCGGCCGCCCGCGGCTACAAGGTGATCATCACCATGCCCGAGACCATGTCCGTCGAGCGCCGCAAGCTGATGCAGGCATACGGTGCGCAGCTCGTGCTCACCGACGGCTCCAAGGGCATGAAGGGCGCTATCGCCAAGGCAGAGGAACTGCAGAAGGAGACTCCCAACAGCATCATCGCCGGCCAGTTTGTGAACCCCGCCAACCCCGCCATCCACAAGGCCACGACCGGCCCCGAGATCTGGGACGACACCGACGGCAAGGTCGACATCTTTGTAGCCGGCGTCGGCACCGGCGGCACCATCACCGGTGTGGGCCAGTACCTCAAGAGCAAGAATCCCGGCGTCAAGGTCGTGGCCGTTGAGCCCGCTGCCTCCCCTGTCCTGAGCAAGGGCACCGCCGGTGCGCACAAGATCCAGGGCATCGGCGCAGGCTTCGTCCCCGACGTGCTGGACACCAAGGTCTACGACGAGATCATCACCGTCGAAAATGACGACGCCTTTGCCACCGGCCGCCTGATCGGCCACAAGGAAGGCGTTCTGGTGGGCATCTCTTCCGGTGCTGCTGTCTGGGCTGCCATCCAGCTGGCAAAGCGCCCCGAGAACGCAGGCAAGAACATCGTCGTCCTGCTGCCTGACACCGGCGACCGTTATCTGTCCACCCCGCTGTTTGCTGAATGATTCTCTCATTCCTTCCGCCCCTGCTGTGGCTTTCCGCCCGGCAGGGGCCTTTTGTTTGCCTTTGTGAGACGATATGGTGTGATTTTTTGCATTTTTGCAAACTTTTTGTGAATCCGAGGCTCTTCCGGGTTTTGCCTATTGACATTGCAGCGTGTTTGGAGTATATTTTTAGCAGTCGATGAGTAAGAGTGCTAAAACAGCATTCCGGCCCACCGCCTGAATCTCAACTTCCGGTATGAATGGAGGCTTGACTTTATGAATACCAATCAATATACCCAGAAGACCCTTGAGGCTCTGCAGGCAGCCCAACAGCTGGCCGTGGAGTATCAGCATAATGCACTGGAACCGGAGCATCTGCTCCACGCTCTGGCGACACAGGAGCAGGGCCTTATCCCCCAGCTGCTCCAGAAACTGAATGTGGACGCAGGCAGCTTCTCCGCCGCTGTGGCCGAAAAGCTTTCCGCAATGCCCCGGGTGTCCGGCTCTGGCCGTGACCCCGACAAGGTCTATATCTCGCAGGCCACCGACAAGGTGCTGAGCGCCGCCGCCCGCGAGGCCAAGGCCATGAAGGACGACTACGTCAGCGTCGAGCATGTCTTCCTCGCCCTGCTGGACGAGCAGACCCAGAACACCTCCGAGCTGTTCCGCGCCTTTAGCATCACGAAGGATAAGTTCTTACAGCAGCTCACCGCCGTGCGCGGCAACCAGCGCGTGACCAACGACAACCCCGAGGACACCTACAATGCCCTGCAGAAGTATGGTCAGGACCTCGTTGACCTGGCCCGCAAGCAGAAGCTGGACCCCGTCATTGGCCGTGACCAGGAAATTCGAAATGTCATCCGCATCCTGTCCCGTAAGACGAAGAACAACCCCTGCCTCATCGGTGAGCCGGGCGTCGGCAAGACGGCCATCGCCGAGGGTCTGGCCCAGCGTATCGTCCGGGGCGATGTACCGGAGAACCTGAAAGACCGCACCGTGTTCAGCTTGGACATGGGTGCTCTGGTGGCTGGCGCAAAGTACCGCGGCGAGTTTGAGGAGCGTTTGA
>URYT01000167.1 GCA_900552185.1 uncultured Collinsella sp.
ACGCTGCGCGGGCCGCATTTGGACAATCTGACGTTCAACTTCAAGGGCGCGACCAAAAGGTCAGCGCCCTTTCGTTTCACGTCACCTTGTCACAAATGCGACCCGCTCGCTGACTTATGCTCAACCTGCGGCGCCATTTTTCTTGAAGGCACCTTGCTCGCTCTGGCGGGCTTTCGCTGTCCGTCCTCTATCTGCGGTGTTGCCCTGGTTGGCACTTAGGGACGTTCTTTTTCTGCCGGCACTTGGGGACAGTCCTTGTCGAGTTACTGGTAGTCATTGGGGACGTTCTTAAACGACTACCCACGGCTATTGCGCGCATGGTTCGCATGACAGCCGTCTCTTTTATGTTTCCTTTAGCCGTCGCTGTCTAGGATGGGGGTTAGTCGATAGGAAGGGAGCACCGGGATGGACGACGCGAGCGAGCGCGCAATCGAAGAGGACATGCTCGATCAGTTCAACTACTTTGATGATGAGGACGAGGAGCTGATCGACCGTCGCGAGCCAGCGCCGCTTGATTCCTTTGATCTGGTCGATGAAGAGCCCGACGAGGACGAGGGCGAATCGGCGGAGCCCTCACAGCCTTCGCGCCTTAACTCGCTGCTTTCGAGAGCCCCCATGCACCACGGCGTTCGTGCCGGCGCGCTCCATATGAAAACTGACTGGCACCAGATCGTGACGGCAGGCGATGAGCTTCCCGTCGATGCGCCGCTCACCGATAAATCATCCATCATCTGCCGCACCGGCATGCTTATGCTGGCAAGCGGAACGGGTGCCTGGCGCGTGCGCGATACCATGAATCGTGTTGCCGCCGTACTCGGTGTCACCATCCACGTTGACTTAAGTCTTCTGTCGTTTGAGTGCACCTGCATCGAAGATGGTCACTGCTTTAATGAGGTCGTCAGCTTGCCCACAACGGGCGTCAATACCCATCGCATTTGGATGATGGAGAGTTTCTTAAAGGAAATCGAGACGTATGGGCGCCGGTTTACCGTGCACGAATACCACGAGATGCTCAAGACCGTTGAGAGTTCAAAACCCGATTACTCTCCCTGGCAACAGGGCCTTGCGGCAGCTTGTGCTTGCGGCGCCTTCGTCTTTTTGCTCGGCGGCGGCCCTATCGAGATGGCCTGCGCGTTTGTGGGCGCGGGTGTCGGCAACTTTGCCCGCTCCCATATTCTCAAGCAAGGCCTTGGTCAGTTCAGCGCGCTGACGACCGGCGTTGCGCTCGCTTGCGTTTCGTATCTGCTGGCATTGCTCGGCCTTGGCCAGGTCATACCGGGGGCAATGTCGCACCAAGAAGGCTATATCGGCGCCATGCTCTTTGTGATTCCCGGCTTTCCGCTCATTACGGCGGGCCTCGACATCGCCAAGCTCGACATGCGAAGCGGTATCGAGCGCCTTTCATATGCCGTATCGATTATTGTGATGGCGACGCTCGTAGGTTGGATGGTTGCCGAGTGTGTTGGCCTGGCGCCGGACGACTTTGCCCCACTGGGCCTTTCGCCGCTTGCCCTTACGCTCCTGCGCGTGGTGATGAGCTTCGTTGGCGTATTCGGCTTCTCGGTGATGTTCAACAGCCCGGTAAAGATGGCCGCGGCAGCTGGGTTGATCGGCGCCGTGTCCAATACCCTGCGTCTGACCCTTGTCGATGCGCCGACGATGATTCCCTTCCTGGGCCTCAGCACGGGAATGCCTCCCGAGGCAGCAGCGTTTATCGGCGCGCTGGTATCGGGTCTGCTGGCAAGCTTGGCCGAAGTCAAGCTCACCTACCCGCGCATCGCCCTCACGGTGCCTTCGATTGTCATTATGGTGCCGGGCTTGTATCTGTATCGCTCGATGTATTACATGTGCACCTTCGACACGGTCAATATGCTCGGCTGGTTTGTGCGCGCAGTGCTCATCGTAGCGTTTCTGCCCGTTGGACTGGGTGTGGCGCGTACGCTCACCGACCCTCGCTGGCGCCACACCAGCTAATTGGTACAAGGGGGACAGGTTACTTTGCACCAAATGAGTTGCGGTGAAATAGGGACTGAATTGCTGCTTAAAGGGTCAAAACAGTCCGTATTCCACCGCAACTTATGGGGTCGGGGGATTATCGGTGCCCTGCATCTTCATAAACTCAACGCTTACGAAGCGCATGCGTTTCGTGCTAGGCTGGTTCCACCACATAAGTAGTCGCAGACGCGCGTACCACGGGCGGGCGAGATGAAGTTCCAACAGCTCCATCTTGCCCGCCCGTTTTTGTTGCGTGGCGCCGCGGTACAACACAGAGAGGAATCTGCCCTTTATGCCTATCAACAAACGAGAGAGCCTGCTGTTCACCTTTATCATGTGCTTTTGCATGGTGCTCTGGATGAGCATCTACAACGTTGCCCTGCAGCACGGGGCCATCAACGGCGAGGTCGTTGCCACTGCGTGGCTCGGCTTCCCCGTTGCCTACATTTTTGCCATGTGCTGCGACTGGTTCGTCGCCAGCCCGCTCGCCAAGGGTTTCGCCTTTAAGTACTTGGTCACGCCGGGCAAGAGCTCGCCACTTGCCATGACGCTCGCCGTCAGCTCCTGCATGGTCGTTCCCATGGTCATCATCATGTCGCTGTACGGTGCCTGTGAGGGTCTGACGCACATGCCCGGCGGCATCCTTGCGAACCTGTATTCCGTGCCCGCGATCTGGATGATCAACATCCCGCATAATTTTGTGATGGCGCTGCCGTGGAACCTTTTGGTAGCCGGTCCGATTTCCCGCTTCGTCTTCCGTCGCGCCTTCCCTGTGGGGACGGTTTTCGAGGAGGAGCATGCCGAGCTCTTGGAGCAGGCTATGGCTCCTGAGTGCGAGTAGCTCGCTTAGGGATCTGCTGAGCGCGGGCGACTTGCTTGGTTGGAGCCCAAAGCGTGGATAGCTCTCTCGGCGACATCGCGGGCGTGAGCGGTGCGCATGACCGGAGGGCCCGTGCTGCTCCGTTGCCCGACGTGCTAGCGCGCAGAACAATCTGTTGGTGCATTCGGCGGCTGCTGAAGCGTTTCGGCAGCCGCTTTTTATACGGAGTTTAAATACAACAGTCTGTTGTATTACGTAGAGTGGTATATCTCTAGCGGGAAAAATGCGAGAGACGGAGCATTATGGCGTTGCTAGTAGGACTGGACGTAGGGTCGACGACGACCAAAGTTTATGCGATGCACGAGGATATGACCGAGGCGTGGTGGGGATATCGCCGCCACGGGGCGTGTCAGACAGCGAGCGTGCGCGCCATGCTCGGCGAGCTCGCCGAGCGCTTTCCCCATGAGTCACTGCGCGTTGCGGTGACCGGCTCGGGTGCGCGCGATATCGCGACCGCGCTGGGCGCCTCGTACGTTCAGGAGGTGGTCGCCAACGCGCTCGCGATCAGCAGGTTCTATCCGCAGACGCGCTGCGCCATCGAGCTGGGCGGCCAAGACGCCAAGATGATCTTCTTCCGCACCAACGATAAGGGAGACATCGAGGTTGCCGACATGCGCATGAACGGCTCGTGCGCAGGCGGTACCGGTGCATTTATCGACGAGATGGCAAAGCTCATGGGGGTCGGCACCGAATCGGGCGAGTTCGAGCAGCTCGCAAGCCGGGGAACGACCGTCCACGAGGTCTCGGGCCGCTGCGGCGTGTACGCAAAGACCGATATCCAGCCGCTGCTCAACGAGGGCATTCCTACCACCGACCTGGCGCTTTCGGCGCTTCACGCGGTCGCCCGCCAAACGATCGGCGGTCTGGCCCAGGGTATCGACATCGAGCCGCCGGTAATCTTCGAGGGCGGTACGCTCGCCTACAACCCCACACTGGTCCGCGTGTTCCGGGAGCAACTGAATCTATCGGACGATCAGGTTATCGTCCCGCGCGATCCGCAGATCATG
>URYT01000168.1 GCA_900552185.1 uncultured Collinsella sp.
GGCGATGGCGAGCGCGTCTTCCACGGAGTAGGCGTAGCCGGCCCGCGAGACCTCGATGCCGAGGTCGGCCATGCACTCGTTGAAGAGCTTGCGGTCCTCGCCGCGCTCGATCGCGGCGAGGTCGCAGCCGATCATCTCGACGCCGTACTTGTCGAGCGTGCCGTCTTTCGCCAGCTCGACGGCGGCGTTCAGACCGGTCTGGCCGCCCAGCGTGGGCAGCAGCGCGTCCGGGCGCTCTTTCTTGATTACGCGCTCGATAAACTCGGCAGTGATGGGCTCGACATAGGTGCGGTCGGCCAAGCCCGGGTCGGTCATGATGGTCGCCGGGTTGGAGTTGACCAGGATGACCTCAAAGCCATCCTCCTTGAGCACCTTGCAGGCCTGGGCGCCGGAGTAGTCGAACTCGCAGGCCTGACCGATAACGATGGGGCCCGAACCAATGACGAGGATACGCTTGATGTCAGTACGTTTCGGCATGTTAGTTCTCCTCGGTCTCGGTCGCGGCGGTCTCGGCGAAATTCCAGCCAGCCAGGCGGTCCTTCGCGGTATCGATGTCCAGGTAGTTCTCCTCGCCGTCCATGAGTCGCGTAAAGGCGGTAAAGAGATAGTGGGCATCGGTGGGGCCAGGCGAGGCCTCGGGGTGGTACTGGACCGAGAAGCACGGGGCGTCGAGCAGCTGGATGCCCTCGGCGGTGCCGTCGTTGAGGTTCACATGCGTCAGGCGAATGCGGCCGAAGCGCTCGTTCATCACGACTGGCGCGATGCCGCGGCGCACCCAGACGCGCAGATCCCCATCGGCCGCATGCTCGGTCTCGCCGCCGGAAAGCTCGGGGACAAGCTTGCCCAAGCTGGGGAACAGCAGACCAAAGCCATGGTTTTGCGCGGTAATCTCCACGCGACGGCTTACCAGGTTCATGACCGGCTGGTTGCCACCGCGGTGACCGAACTTAAGCTTTTCCATCTGAGCGCCGCAGGCCAGGCTGATCATCTGGTGACCAAGACAAATACCAAAGACCGGCACCTTGCCGATCAGCTGCTGCACCTGCTCGTAGGTCTCCACCACGGCGTCGGGGTCTCCGGGACCATTGGACAAAAAGACACCGTCGGGATTCATGTCGAGCACCTCACTCGCGGGCGTATCCCACGGCACGACGGTAAGGTCGCAGCCGGCGCGGACCAGACCCTCCAGAATGCCGCGCTTCACACCGCAGTCGTAGGCGACCACTTTGTGACGGGCAGGAGCGGCAGCCGTAAGCGCAAAGTCATGCGTGGCAGGCAGGTCGGCGGCCACAAACTCGTGAGGTACGGGGCAACTTACGGTCTTGACCAGGTTCTCGCCTACCAGCGTGGGCGCAGCGGCCAGACGCTCGGCAAGCTCGTCGACGTCGAAGATCTCGGTCGAAATAATGCCCATCTTGGAACCATTGTCGCGCAGGTGGCGCACCAGGGCGCGAGTGTCGACACCCTCGATAGCGACGATGCCGTGAGCGCGCAGGTACTCCGGCACGCTGACGGCCGAGCGCCAGTTAGAAGGCGTGGCGCACATGTCGCGAACGATCATGCCACGCATGGCCGGAGCGCTCGCAGGGCGCACGGCGTCGCCGGGGAAGGCCGACTGGACGTCGGTCTCGTCGATACCGTAGTTGCCGATCTGCGGATAGGTCATGGTTACGATTTGGCCGGCATAACTCGGGTCGGTCATGACCTCAAAGTAGCCCTCGAGCGAGGTGTTGAAGCAGACTTCGCCGGTCGCGGTGCCCTCGGCGCCGCATGCACGTCCATAAAAAATGGTCCCATCCTCAAGATACAGGATGCAGGGACCGCAGGTGCCCTTGCTGGTTTTGGCCAGCATACGCTGGCAAAGCTCGCTGGGCGCGAAGGTGCGGGCGGCAGCGCCCGCGGTATGGTTGTTCGCCATAATTCTCCTTCCCGGTCTCACAGGACCGGCTTAAAGGTGTGTAGTTAGGCCTCGCGGTATTGTAACCGCAAGCATGCCTCATGGCGTTAATTTCATCGAAATGTTTACGAAATGATAATTATGACTTTCTATGCATAATGTTTTTTAATCCCCGTCCCAAAAAAATCATCCCGCGGGGCTTGTGGCTCACGCGGGATGATGGCGTCTTATTTTTTCTTGTCCTGCTCCAGCAGTTCGGACGGTGTGCGATCGGGCTTGCCGCCGCGGAAAATCTCGCGGCCATGCAGACGATGCTCCAGATCGCGCTCGGCCTTTTCCTCGTCAATCTTGGTCTGGCTCACCACCGGGTCCTCAATCAACGACGACACCGAGTTCACCTGCTTCTGAATGCGCTCGGCGATGGTGTCGTCCATACTCACGATGCGCATCTTCCAGTCGATACTCGTGGCGTTGGATGAGCTCTTGGTCCACACGAACGTCAAAATGGCGCTCTGGTGGCCGCGCGCGGGGAACATGCCAAAGAAGGAATCGTGCTGAATGTTGCTATCCTCGTCGATATAGGCGTGAACGTTATACACCACGCGGTCGATCTTATCGTTGAGCAACGCGTTGGTCGCAAGCGCCGCGGCCTGAATCTGCCCGTTGGACAGCAGCTCGAGCTCGTTGGCAGACGATGTGTCCAACACCGTCACCTCGACCGTGCCCGTACGCTCATCGGCTTCATCGACGGTAAAGTCGAGCGGGAACTGCGTAAAGCCGTTGCCCCACTCGAGTCCACCCTTGAGTGCTGTAGAAACGGTATCAACCGAAACGCTCTCGGACAGGTTGGCGGTATTCAGACGGCGCATCACGCCGTAGCCGATCTGCATGCCCACGATCAGCACCAAAATACCGATGACCACGGCCATCGCGGTCTTCGTAATGGTATGGCTCACCTGCGAGCCCGAAGGATCGTCCTCGGACAGCGGGTCGATATGTTTTGCCTGGCTCGCGCGGTCCTCGCTGCGCAGCTGCGCTAGCGCCGCTTTGTCACCGCGCTTGGCCGCAGCCTCCTTCTCACGCATGCGCTCGGTACGCTTTTTGGCGAGCGTGGGATCCAAGACGCCGGATGCATCGATTTCGGAGAATAACTCCGTCACTTCTTCCGGAGTCAAAGGGTTCTTGTCAGCCATAAACTTCCTGTCATATCAATCAGTCGAGCTCGTGCGCACGCGCACCTTCGAACTGCATTCGATAGTAACGGGCATAGGTGCCGCCACGGGCGAGAAGCTCCTCGTGCGTGCCACGCTCCACAACGCGACCATGCTCAACGGTCGCAATCTCATCGGCATGCTTAATGGTCGAAAGACGGTGGGCGATGATAATCGTGGTGCGGCCGCGCGCCAGCTCTTCGAGCGACTCCTGCACCGCTTCCTCGCTCTCGTTATCCAGAGCACTCGTCGCCTCATCCAAAATAAGGATCTTGGGATTCTTGAGAAACACGCGCGCAATGGCTACGCGCTGCTTCTGGCCGCCCGAAAGACGGCTGCCGCGCTCGCCCACCACGGTGTCGTAGCCTTGCGGAAGCGACTCGATAAAGGTATCGATATTGGCGCGGCGGGCCGCCTCGGCGATCTCTTCTGCCGTGGCGCCCGACTTGCCGTAGGCGATGTTCTCGCCAATCGTACCGTCAAACAGATAGACATCCTGCTGCACCAGGCCGATGGCGCGACGCAGGCTCTGCTGTGTCACATCACGCACGTCCTGGCCGTCGATGCTAATGGAGCCGGCAGCCACGTCATAAAAGCGCGGCAGCAGCGAACAGGTCGTGGACTTGCCGCCGCCCGAAGGGCCAACCAAAGCGATGGTCTGCCCGGGCTTGATGGACAGAATCGCACTGCCATGGTCGAATTCACCGGTGAACCAACTGGAGAGCTCCATCTCATCGATGGAGCGCGTGAGTTCGGCAGGG
>URYT01000169.1 GCA_900552185.1 uncultured Collinsella sp.
CTGGCGGACGGCGAGATTGTCGAGGACGGTACGCATGCGCAGCTTGTCGAGGCGGGCGGCGAGTACGCAAGCCTGTGGGGCCGCCAGACCGGCGCATTTTTGGAGGCGTAAAGACCCCATACGTGGGACAATCGTGCCCATAAGTTTGTTATGCCGCTGAGCCGAGGAGTCGTTATGCCACGCGAGACCAATGCCGCCAAACGCGAGCGCGCCGTTGAGGTGTGCGAGCGCCTCAACCGTCGCTATGGCCCGGTCGAGTGCTTTTTGGACCACGAGAATCCCTTTAGGCTGCTCATCGCGGTGCTTCTCTCGGCGCAGACGACCGACGCACAGGTCAACAAGGTGACGCCGAAGCTGTTTGCCCAGTGGCCCACGCCCGAGGCCATGGCGGGGGCGAGCGTGGCCGATGTGGCCGATACCATTAAGTCACTCGGCTTTTATAAGAGTAAGGCCAAGCACGCCGTGGAGGCCGCGCAGATGATCGTCGCCGATTACGGCGGCGAGGTGCCGGCCGACATGAAGGAGCTCGTCAAGCTGCCGGGTGTGGGGCGCAAAACGGCGAACATCGTGCTCAACGTGGGGTTTGGCATTGTCGAGGGCATCGCGGTCGATACACACGTCAACCGCATCGCACACCGCCTGATGTTGAGCCCCAAGACGCATGCCAAAGAGCCGCTCAAGACCGAGCAAGATCTGCTCAAGATTTTGCCGCACGAGTATTGGGAGTCGGTCAACCACCAGTGGATCACCTTTGGCCGCGAGATCTGCGACGCCCGTAAACCTAAGTGCGACGAGTGCCCGCTGGCGGATTTGTGCCCCAGCGTGCGGGTGGGCTAGGTTGTAAGGGCAGGGTGCCGCCGCCCTTGCGTATCTCCGGGCGGTACAAATCGGGACGCGGCCGGTGACCACGGCGCTCGCTATGACTCCCGAAGCAAGAACTCTTCTGCCGGCACAACCGATGCCCCCTCTGTATCGTAGCGCTCGGAGCCGTGATATACGACGGCTCGGTCCTTTGCGGGAATGCCAAGTTCGGAACCAACAGAGCGTAGGTGTCGAGCGAATGTGTCGCGATAGGTAGCGCCCGATTTTATTTCGAACGCCTGTGGGCGAGCCGGCTCTGTTAGATCGATAAGGTCGATCTCTCGTTTGCTGTCGTCGCGATAAAAGACAAGCGTGGGCTCGATGCCTCTGTTGAGATATGCCTTCTGGCGTTCCGAGACAACGAGGTTTTCGAATATTTCCCCGCTTAGGGGGTGGTTCATGAGACTGCGCTCGTCGTGAATGCCAAGCAGATGGCAAAGTAGCCCCGTGTCGTAGAAGTACAGTTTTGGTGCTTTGGTAAGCCGCTTGCGCATGTTTCCAGCATATGGCTGAAGCAGGAACACCAAATAGCTTGATTGCAGGATTGAAAGCCACGAGCTGATCGTCGCCGTGGCGACCCCCACATCAGCGGCGAGTCTTGATAGGTTGAGCAGCCCTCCCACGCAAGCCGCGCACAGCCCGATCATTTTTCTAAAGGAGCTCAGGTTGCGCACGTCGAGAAGGCCGCCCGCGTCGCGTTCCACATAGGTCATAAGGTAATTTTGGTAGAACATGTCGGTGGGGATGCCCGCATCATATATGCGCGGGTATCCCCCGCGAATCAGGTAGGTGTCAAGCGAGATTTGCGTATCGCTGAGCTCCTGGTAGGAGAGAGGTAGGAGTTTGAGCATACCGACGCGTCCGGCAAGCGATTGCTGGATGTTGTGCATGAGCAAAAAGTTTTGCGAGCCGGACAATACATACTGGCCGGCTCTTCCGCGCTCGTCGGAGGCGACCTGAATCATGCTGAACAGCTCCGGTGCATATTGGGCCTCGTCGATGATCAGATGATCGGGGCGCCTGCTGATAAAGCCGACGGGGTCATCGAGTGCGGCGCGACGGACTTCCGGGTTCTCGAGGTTGAGATATTCATATTCGGGAAAGACGGCCTTGATGAGAGTTGACTTGCCGCTTTGGCGTGGCCCCGTAAGCGAGACGACGGGAAACCATTCTGACATGTCGCCTAGCTTTTGGGCCATGGTTCGCTCAATCATCTTTAACGCCCTTCGTGTCTTGCATCGCATGCTCGCAGGCATGCTTTTGGTTCGAAAGTCTCGTGCCGAGTTTGTCGGTATCCGTCGGGTTCTGTGGCAGGTCTTTGGGATTGGCCACATTGCCAAGGCAAAATAACCATAATTACTAACTAGAAGTTACCACAAATATAAAGTAGGAATTACCATAATTGCAAAGTAACGCAGGTGGAAGCTGATAATTGATGCCGTCCGATTAGGCTGTTTTGTGCCGAGGGCGTTCGGGCGTGCGCGTTTTGGGGTAGCTGTTTGGCGTGCGCGGGCGTGCCCACCTCATGCGCTACCATGACAATCAAGACTTTTGACGTACGACCCGCCGAGCTTGCCCCGGCGGGCTTTTGGCGTTGCAATGCCGGAGGAACAGCATGCTCATTCACCGTATAGCCGCGCAGCTCTACACTGCCGAGGCACTGCAGACCGTCGAGGCCGGACTCGATGCCGGCGAGGACGTGACGCTGGCTGTGTCGCAGTCGGGCCGCACGCTTATGGCGGCAGCCCAGTTTGCGCGCCGTCCGCGCCCCACGGTCTACATTGTGAGCGGCGAGGACGCGGCCGATCGCGCTGCGCGCAGCCTTGCCGCCTACGTGGGCCTGGCACATGTGTGCCGTTTTCCCGAGCGCAAGGACTATCCGTGGCGCGAGCAGGCGCCCGACGACGCTGTGGTGGCGCAGCGCTGCGAGGCCCTGGGGCGCATCGTGCGCGGGGACAACTGCATCATGGTTGCCTCGGCCCGTGCGCTGCTGCGCTGCGTGCCGCCGGTCGAGAGTCGCTATTGGGAGTCCACTACTTTTGCGGTGGGCGAGGAGATTCCTTTTGACGAGGTGCCGCAGCGCCTGGTGGGCATGGGCTACACCAATGCCGGCGCCGCCGACGCGCCCGGTCTGTTCCGTGTGCACGGCGACACCGTCGAGGTGTTTCCCGCGCAGGAGAAGGCGCCCGTGCGCATTGAGTTCTTTGGCGACGAGATCGATCGCATTCGCCGCATGGTGAGCTCAACGGGGCAGACTATCGGCAACGAGGACAGTATCGAGATCTTCCCCTGCCGTGAGCTGGCGCTTACCGACGATGCGGTCCACAACATGCATGTGGCGCTCTATCGCGCCAGCCAGGACGATAGCAAGCTGGCGGCGCTGCTCGAGATGGTGGATGCACGCATCGTCACGCCCGAGCTTGACCGCTTTTTGCCGGTGATGTACGGCCAGACCGTGAGCCCGCTTGCACACGTGAGCGGCAAGGCGCTCGTGGTTCTGTCCGAGCCGCGCTCGCTGTTCGACGACTGCCTGCGCGCCTACGAGGATATCGAGGCGCGTGCCGGCGAGGCGGGGATTGACCGACTGGATGGCCTGTATGTACGTGCCCAGCAGCTCGATTTTGGTGCTCAGCAGCGCCTGAACTATGTGAGCCTGATTCGCGCCGGCGGCGCGGTTACGGCCGAGCTCAAGATTGAGCAGCCTGCTATCGCGGGCTCGGACAACCGCTTTATGACGCGCATTCAGGAGGTCGTGGGCAAGCGCTATGCCTGCGTGTTTGCCATCCCTGACCGCGGTGCGCGCGAGTCGATGGAGCTCACCTTTGGCGACGAGGGCATTACCTTTGAGGAATCGCTGACCGCGGCGCCCGAAAATGCCGGTGCCATCGGCGACCGCGTGCGCGTGGCAGCGGCGGATTCCGCCGACCGTGCCGCACGCCAGGAGGCCCATGCTTCCATTCGCGAGCGTAAGGCCGACGCGCTCAACGCCCGCTCGCTC
>URYT01000170.1 GCA_900552185.1 uncultured Collinsella sp.
GCCGGAGAGCACTTAATGTGCTCTCCGTGCGAGTCAGGACTGTCCGAGCAGGCGACCTTATATATTTGCCCTCCCCGGGGCTCCTCGCCAGTCCCCCTCAGCTAGTTCTTGAGCGAGTTCAGCGGCGCCGGGAAGCGTCCACCGCGGTGGGCAAGCACGGTGCCGGCGTTGGGGTTTACCGGCATGATGGGCGCACGGCCAAACAGGCCGCCGTACTCGACGCAGTCGCCCACGCCCTTGCCGATGGCGGGAATCACGCGCACGGCCGTGGTCTTGTTGTTGATGACGCCGATGGCCATCTCGTCGGCGATGATGCCGGCGATGGTCTCGACCGGGGTGTCGCCGGGGATGGCAATCATGTCCAGGCCAACGGAGCACACGCAGGTCATGGCCTCGAGCTTCTCGAGCGAAAGCGCACCGGCCTCGACGGCGGCGATCATGCCGGCATCCTCGGACACGGGGATAAAGGCGCCGGAGAGACCGCCCACGCTGGAGCTGGCCATGACGCCGCCCTTCTTGACGGCATCGTTGAGCATGGCGAGCGCGCAGGTCGTGCCGGGGCCACCGCAGGTGCCCACGCCGATGATCTCGAGGATGCGGGCAACGGAGTCGCCGATGGCAGGCGTGGGAGCCAGCGACAGGTCGACAATGCCTTTCTCGACACCCAGACGGCGGGCTGCCTCACGGCTCATGAGCTCGCCGGCGCGGGTGATCTTAAAGGCGGTCTGCTTGATTTTCTCGGCAACCTCCATCATCGAGGCGGAGTCGGGGAGCGTCTCCAAGGCAGCAGCCATAACGCCGGGGCCCGAGACGCCAACGTTGATGACGGCGTCGGCCTCGCCACCGCCGTGGACGGCGCCCGCCATAAACGGGGAGTCCTCGACCATGTTGGCAAAGCAGACAAACTTGGAGGCGCCAACGGAATCCTGGTCGGCCGTGAGCTTGGCGGCATCGATGATGGTCTGCGCGGCCATGAGCACGGCGTCCATGTTGATGCCGGCACGCAGGCTGGCGACGTTGACGCTGGAGCAGACGCGGCTCGTGGTAGCGAGCGCCTGGGGGATGGACTGGATGACGCGGCGGTCGGCGTCGCCGATGCCCTTCTGGACGAGTGCGGAGAAGCCGCCCAGGTAATCGATGCCGAGCGTCTCTGCCGCGCGGTCGAGGGCGTGCGCGATGGGGGTGAGGTCCTCATCCTTGCAACACGCGGCAATCTGTGCCACCGGGGTGACGGAAACACGCTTGTTGACGATGGGGATACCGTACTCGCGCTCGAGGTTCTCGGCGGTCTCGACCAGGTGCTCAGCCGTGTGCGTCACGTGGTCGTAGATCTTCGTGCACATGCGGTCGAGGTTCTCGTCGCCGCAACCCATGAGCGAAACACCCATGGTGATGGTCCTGATGTCGAGGTTCTGCTCCTCAACCATGCCGCGGGTTTCCGCGATTTCTGCGGGCGTGATCGCCATCCTTGCGCTCCTATCTGCCAAAACGAGCATAGTCTTATCTATTCTAACGTGCCGCACGTGCCAAGTGGCGCATGCGGCACGTTTTGGTGCTCGGTTGTTTCCGTTGTGTTACTGCCCAAAGACCTCTTCGGCGATACGAGCGCTTTCGGCGGCGTCCTTGGCGTAGTAGTCCGCACCGATCTGCTTGGCGTATTCGGGGGTGAGCACGGCGCCGCCCACGATGATCTTGACGCCCGGAACCTCGGCATGGAGCAACTTGATGGTCTCTTCCATGGCGACGACCGTGGTGGTCATAAGCGCCGAGAGGCCGACGAGTTTGATATCGCGCTCCTTGACGGTCTTGAGTACCTCCTGCGGATCGACGTCGCGGCCCAGGTCAAAGACGGTGTAGCCGTAGTTGTCGAGCAGCATTTTGACGATGTTCTTGCCAATATCGTGGATGTCGCCCTTGACGGTGGCCACGCAGATCTTGCCCTTGTCGGCAATCTCGCCGGCGGGCATCAGGCGCTTGATGGTGTCGAAGCCCACGCGTGCCGCCTCGGCCGAGGCCATGAGCTGCGGCAAGAAGAACTTGCCCTGGTCAAAGAGGACGCCAACCTCGTCGAGGGCGGGGATAAAGTGATTGTTGATGAGGTCCATGGCGTCGTGGTCTGCCAGCAGACGCTCGGTTTCGGCAGCGATCTCGCCTTTGCGGCCCGAGACGACCATGTGGCGGATGGGGTCGTCGTTGCCGTCGGCGCCGGCGGTGCCAGCGGCAGGCGCGGCATCACTCGATGCGGCCTGAGCTGCTGCCGGGTTTGCGGCGATCTTGTACGGATCGGTCCAGCCGGCGTAGCGCTCGATGTATCCGGTCGAGCCCTCGTCCTCAACGCTCAGGACGCGATAGCTGTAGACGGTATCCATAAAGCGCTTGGAGCCCGGGTTCATGATGGGGGCGTCCAGGCCCGCGCCAAAGGCGGCGGCCAAAAAGACCGAACCCAGCAGCGGGCGAGCGGGCAGGCCAAAGCTGATGTTCGACACGCCGAGTGCGCATTTGACGCCCAGACGCTCCTTGCACAGGGACATGGCGCGCAGGATCTGCTCGGCCTGGCGTTGATTGGTCGAGGCGGTCATGACCAGGCAGTCGATGAGGATGCGGTCCGGTCCGATGCCGTAGCGGGCAGCCCCGGCCACGATGCGCTCGGCGATGGCGAAGCGAGCCTCGGCGGTATCGGGGATGCCGCCTTCGTCGAGCGTAAGGCCGACGACGTTGGTGCCGTAGTGGGCGACCAGCGGAAAGATCTCATCCATGATCTGCTGCTTGCCATTGACCGAGTTGATGATGGGCTTGCCGGCATAGCGGCGCACGGCGGCCTCGACGGCGGCGGGATCGGTGGAGTCGATCTGCAGCGGCAGCAGCGTGGAGCCCTGGAGCTGTTCGGTCGCCTGTTGGATGATCTTGACCTCGTCGATCTCGGGCAGGCCCACGTTGACGTCCAGGATGTCGGCGCCCTGTTCCTGCTGGCTGATGCCCTGGCTCACAACGTAGTCCAGATCGCCGTCGCGCAGGGCCTGCTGCAGGCGCTTTTTGCCGGTGGGGTTGATGCGCTCGCCGATGACGGCGATCTTGGCGCCCTTGGCGACCGGCAGGGTGGCGTCCTCGTTCTTGAGCAGCACCATCGATTCGACGGCGGCCTGGCGGGCGACCTCGTTGTGGGCGTCCACGTCGTACCGGTAGCCGTCCCGGCTCATGGCGGGGCGGGCCTTGGCGACCAGGTCGACCATGCCCTGGGCCATCTCGTCCAGCTGGGTGGCGGGGATGCGCCCGTCCTTGGCGGCGGCCACGATCTGGTCGTCCGTGTTGCTCGGCGGCATCTCCAGGTTCAGACCGGCGTTGAGTGCGGCCACACGGTCGCTGACCGCGCCCCAGTCGGACATGACGATGCCCTTGAAACCCCATTCGCCGCGCAGCACGTCGGTGAGCAGCCAACGGTTCTGCGAGGAGAACACGCCGTTGATCTTGTTGTACGAGCACATGACGGTCCACGGCTGGGCGGTTTTGACGATGTATTCGAAGGCCGGCAGATAAATCTCGCGCATGGCGCGCGGGGAGATCGTGGCGCTGATGCGCAGACGGTCGGTCTCCTGGTTGTTGGCGGCGAAGTGCTTCAGCGAGGTGCCCACGCCCTTGGACTGCACGCCCTTGACGATGCCGACGGCGGTGTGGCCGGCCAGGTACGGGTCCTCGCTCCAGTATTCGAAGCAGCGGCCGCCGAGCGGATTGCGC
>URYT01000171.1 GCA_900552185.1 uncultured Collinsella sp.
GGAACACGGCGTCGTAGCCCTCGTCGGCGACCTTGTCGGCGAGCGCGGTCATCTTCTTGCCGGTCTCGTAGAGCGCCTTGCCGTCCTCGAGATAGCCCTCCTGGTCGAAATGCATGATCTCGATCTTCTCGGTTTCCTTCATTTGTCTCTCCTTTCTGGGGTTGTTTCCACATCCCCCATGCCAACGGGCATCAAAACCCGCTTACATTCCGTAACACTCGGCCGCTTTGGCCTTAAGCGCATTGACTGACTCTTCGTAGCCCTCCGCCTTGACCTCCATTTGCTTGGAGACAGCATCGAGATACGGGTGAACGTCCCATGACTTCAGACGCTCGGCGATTATTGCCGCAATCGTCTGGAAGAACACGAGATTGGGAATTGCACTGAGCAGCGGAGCCACCTGAGGCACCACAACCTCGTGAGCCCTACCCTTGGGATGGGCCGTGAGCAGCACCGTTTTTGCCGTAACGTTCGATAGCGCATCGGCGATATTCGCAAGACGCTCCGACCCCTGCGGATCGTCGACAATAAACACCAGGTAGCCCGGAACAATCTGCATCTCGGGACCGTGGACGAACTCCTCGCCTTCGTGATGCATGGCAGGAATCTTGATGGTCTCGCTCAGTTTGAGCGCCGCCTCCTCGGCAACACCGTAGTTGGGGCCGTTGCCGAGGACCATAGCGGGCGTGTGCTCAGAAAGCTCGAGCATGTGGTCTTGGACATATGCCTCGGCGGTCTTGCACATCACGGCATTAGCCTGGATAGCCTCGCGCAGGCCATCAAGACGCTGAGCAACGCCCTTGGCGTCAATCGTTCCGCGCGCCTGACCGCCGTAAATACCAAAGAGCACCAGGTACTCAACGAGAACCTCGACGCCCAGAGTCACAAAGTCCACCGACTCGACACCCACACCGTAGTCAAGAACGATGTCGGCGTGTTCCTTGATGGGTGCCTCGACGTTTGCCGTGAGCGCAACTGCAGCCATATCGTGTGCGCGCATGTAATCAAGAGCCGCGATCGTATTGGTCGAATAGCCACTCTGCGAAACGGCAATGTTGAGCGCATGCTGTGGATAGGTGTGTTCAAAATCGACGAAGGCCTCGGGCGTCACAACGGACACCTGCATCTGCAGCGTATCTTGCAGGAAATCGCGGGTGCAATCCGCAGCATGGCGCGACGAACCCGAAGCAACGATGCGCAGTGCGTCAAAAGAACCGGACTGGAAAATATCAACGAGCTGCGCTACCAGCTCAGACGAACGCTCGAGGTTCTCCCCCATACGCACATGGGCAAGCTGAACGTAATCGAGCATCTTCATCGTCTCACCTCGTTACAAATCATTAGTATTTGATCCAATCACAGTTACAGGTTACGGCTTTTTAATACCTCTTTGTCGATTAATTTATCCCCTTCGGCGAACGGTCGATTTTGAGCCATGTAAGGTTGTATATACAGTCGGTCAAATTGCCCAAACAGACCGGCTGTTACCGCGCGCGATGCAAAGCCCCAGCTAGTACGTATAGGTGTAGCCGCCCGTATCGCCACGATTGAAGGACTTTACATACTCGATAGCCTGACCGCTCGCGTCATAGCTCACGCATTCCAAAAGCAAAACAAGATCGCCCTGTTCCAGTCCAAGGAGGCCGGCATCTCGTGCGCCCAGTGCCTCGATATCGAGCTTTTCCTGTGCCATGACTGGCTTTCGGCCCAGCATCTCATAGGTCTCGTACAAACTGAAGACCGACACGTCAATATCTTCGATGGTTGGGAACAGCAGGCAGGGAATCAGCGCCGTCTCAATCGATACGGGGCTACCGTTTATGCAGTTCAGGCGTCGAACGGAATAGAGCAGGTCGTCCTCGGCGATGCCAAACAGGTCGGCGTAATATGGCCCCGCATAACGCTTGGAACGCGCGAGAATACGGACGGACGGCTCGCCGCCCGAAGCACGGACCGATTCACGGAAACCGACCGTGCGTTCAAAAAAAGCAGGTACTTTCTGCGCCACAAAGGCACCTTTTCCCCGAACACGGCGAATCTGCCCGCGTCGAACCAGCTCATCGACAGCGCTTCGGATGGTCAAGCGTGTCGTACCAAATTCCTCGGCGAGGTCTTTTTCGGACGGAATCATGGAACCCGTGGGATATGCACCGCGCTCGATACGTTCCTCGATGCAGCGTCGAATGCGCATATAAACCGGGGTGGCATCTACTGTTTCAGCCATTGTTCACCTGCCACGCTCCTCATGCCGTTCTCTTCGCCGTTATCGGCAAAGCGGAACTTTGTGGGCAAAATCACCGATTTGCAATGCTCCACAAAACGCATGTCCTTATCAAATTCGATCGAGCTCTCATAGAACACCGGCGTTCCCTCTTCTTGCTGGAGCAGCTCGGCCTCTTCGACGTTCAAACGCGAGATGGAGATATGCTCACGTCCATGCTCAACGCGCACGCCACCTTCTTTGAGCAAGACATCGTAAAGGCTCTCACACTCAAAATCGTGCTCGGGAAGCGATGGGCACAGGGACAGGTTAACGTGAGCGGTCTCGATTGACGCCGGCTCGCCCTCAATAAGTCGAACGCGCTGCATGCGGAGCAAGGGAGCGCCTACAGCCACCCCAAGCTTGTCGGCAAGCGCCTCATCCGCCTCGATGGTCCCGGTGGAAACCAGACGAGAAGAGGGGTGCAGGCCGGCAGTCCGCACAGCATCGGAAAAGTTATACGTTTCCTGGAAGATGTTCAGCGGCTTGGGAGGACACACATACGTGCCCGATCCGCGACGGCTCTCGAGCGTTCCACACGAGATAAGCCGCGTGATACCGGCACGCAACGCCGTACGCGAAACGCCAATCTCTTCGCACAGCACGCGCTCGGCCGGCAGGCGATCGCCGCCGGCAAGCTGATGGTGCTGGATATACCAAAGAATTCCCTCAACAGCATGATCTTTGGGGGGAATTGCATAAGATTCGCCTGCCATTGCACAGACTCCTCATTCAGAAACGTATGCCGCCAAAATTAGGCCAGCCCTCCCATGGCATCAAATTCTGCCTTGATCTTCTCGGCGACATTCCGATACGACTTATATAGACTTGAATCGCGTTTGACTTCGTCGGTCATAACGGGAATCTCTAATTTGGAAACCTCGTCTTTTCCCGTCTGAACCGCCACAACAACGCCCATACCAAGACACATATTACGCTTGGCAGCATTTATTTTTGCTGCCTTGGCAGGATTTGCCAGGATACGCTGGGCAAATTCCTGTTTAGAGACCGCTTCTTCGGCCTCCGGATCGCCCGCCTCGGCCACTTCGCACTGCAACACGTCCGCATAGTCAAAAATCTTCGGCTCGCCGCCGCGCTGATGTACGGCCCATTTGCGATGCGTGGCATCCTGGTAGATAGCCGGCAAAAACGTAAACCGCGGCGGGTCCAAAATCGTATCCGTGATGGTAAACACATCGGGATCAAAGGCATCCTGCGGGTTTTTCTTCTTGAACAGCCCCATATCAGCCTCCCGTACTAGCATTAAACAACTCAACCTGAATATAGCACCAATTTCAAGCCGCCGCCTTACCCTATCGGTGCGCGGCGTCTATAGCTCGCCCAGCGGAAGAGTTCACGGACGAGGGCCGGGGTGCCTGCCTTGTTTTGAGAAGTGGGCTCCGCGAACTTCTCAAAACAAG
>URYT01000172.1 GCA_900552185.1 uncultured Collinsella sp.
TCAGCTTTAATCCCTGAAGACCGAGGACGAAGGGACCCGACGGGTTTCCCTCTGAATGCATTCCGCAGCACGAAGCCCCCTTATCCGCAGCTCCGAAGGAGCAGGATAAGGGGGCTTCAAGTGCGAGGACGCATTCAGAGGGAAACCCGTCGGGTCCCGGTGAGAGCCACAGGGCTATCGATTACCCCGTGTTTTGCAGTCCTGCCGAGACGCCGGTCACAGTCGAAAGAATCAGGCTCATGTACTCGGCCTTCTTCTCCTCGGCCATCTCGTCCTGATTCATGCGCACCTCGCGAAGGGCGCGGACCTGGGCGATGGACAGAGCGTCGACGTAGGGGTTACGCACGCGAACGGCGCAGCCGAGCACGCGACGACGCTGCAGCGGCCACTCATCACCGACGATGGCAAGGACCCACTTACGGGTGAGCTGCATCTCGGTAAAGACCTTCTTGGACAGATCATCGCGGTCGCCCAGATGCAGATACATCTTGGCGATGCGCTGATCGGTCTTAGCAATCGACATCTCGATGTTGTCGATAAAGGTGCGGAAGAACGGCCACTCCTGGTAGGCAGCCTTGAGCTGGTCAAGATCGCCAAGCTGCTCGCAGGCGGTGCCCAGACCGTACCAAGCGGCCAGGTTAATGCGCGTCTGGCTCCAGCTGAAGATCCACGGGATGGTACGCAGGTCATCGAGCGACTTGGCGCCCAGACCGCGCTTGGCGGGACGCGAGCCGATCGGCAGCAGACCGACCTCGGTCAGCGGCGTCACGGTCGAGAACCACGGTGTAAAGTCCTCGGTGTTCAGCAGGTCCAGATAGCGTTCGTGGCTTGCAGTGTTGAGCTTCTCGGCCATATCCCAGAACTTCTGCGTGGTCTCGGTGTTGGTCTTCTCGACACTCGGGGCCGACTGCAAAAGCGTTGCGGCGGCAACGGACTCAACATGGCGCTGAGCCAGCGTGCGGTTGCCGTAACGGGCAAAGATGACTTCGCCCTGCTCGGTAAGCTTAAAGAAGCAGTTGACCGAACCCTTGGGCTGCGCCAGCACGGCCTTGTTGGCCGGGCCGCCGCCACGGCCCACGGCACCGCCGCGACCGTGCATGAGCACCAGGTCGATATCGTTCTTCTCTGCCCACTTGGCGATGCGCTCCTGCGCGGAGTGCAGCGCGAGCATGGCCGTGGTAGGACCGGCATCCTTGGAAGAGTCGGAATAGCCCAGCATGACCTCCATGCGGCGGTTGGTCTGGGCAAGGCGCTTTTGCACCACGGGCAGCGTAAGCATCTGATCGAGCACGTCGACGCAGCCCTCGAGGTCCTCGAGCTGCTCGAACAACGGGATCACGTCGAGCTCGGGGACATCCTCCTCGTGTGCAAAGGACAGGTGCGCCAGCTCAAAGACGTCGGCCACATGCTGAGCGCTCTTGGTAAACGAGATGATGTAGCGGTGCGCCATCTTCTTGCCGTAGCGCTTTTGGATGGAGCCGATAGCGCGGAAGGTATCGATGACCTCGCGCGTCATGGGCTGCAGGTCGCCATGGATACCGTTCTCGTGGATATCCTTAAGGGCGCGGGCATGCACCACGGAGTGCTGACGGAACTCCATCTCGACCATATGGAAGCCGAAGGACTCGACCTGCCAGATGATGGTTTGGACCGGGCCGTAGGCAGCACGGACGGCACCGCAGGCGGCCAGCGAACGCTGGACGACGCGCAGGTCATCCAGGAACTCGTCGGCGCTGTGGTACATGGTGTCGGTGATACGACGGACGGTGGCGTTCAGGCGGTCGGCCATGACGAGCATGACGGCGCGATGCGGCTCGTGCTCGGAGATCAGCTCGGCGCGGGCCGTGTAACGAGGGCTCATCTCGACCTGATGGTTCCACAGGTTAATGAGCTCGGCCGACGGCTTGCTGTAGGTAGCCTCGAGCGTGAGGTTGCGGCCGATGTGGCGGCACTTGTCCTCGAGCTTGAGCACCATGTGCGTAAAGTACTTGGCGGCGACCTCACGGCTCACCTTGGCGGTGACGTTGGGGTTACCGTCGCGGTCGGAACCGATCCAGCTGCCGGGATGGAAGAACGCCGGGCACAGCGGCGGCACAGTACCGGCCTTGTCGCCCAGCACCCAATCGTCAAAACGACGATAGATAACGGGGATAACGTCGAACAGCGTGTTATCGAAGATGTCGATGATGGTATCGGCTTCCTCGACCGGCGTGGGCTTCTTGAGCGCGATGGGACTCGTACGCACCAGGGCGTCGATCTCCTGCAGCATATGGCGCTCGTTCTCCACCAGGTCGGAGCCGCCCAGACGCGGACGCTCCTCCAGCAGGTTGGAGATACGGCGGATCTTGCCCTCGACGGCCTTACGACGGGCCTCGGTGGGATGTGCGGTAAAGACAGGGTGGAACTCGAGCTTGTCGAGCAGCTCGTTGGCACCCTCGACACCCAGCTCATTCACCAGCTGGTGATAGGCAACGGTAAGCTCGTTGGCAGGATCGACCTCGGTATCGGTCGACGCACCGGCCTCGCGCTCGCGCAGCTGCGCCACACGGTAGTTCTCCTCCGACAGGTTTGCCAGATGGAAAAAGCTCGTAAAGGCGCGAACGATGACCTGCTGCTTATCGAGCGGCAGGCTGTCGATCAAATCGACGACCTCACGAAATGCCACGGCAGTGGGCTCGTCGGCGGTGGGCACGCCCTGCTCGTCGACGGCTTCGTCGGCAGCGCAGGTACCGGGGTTGCCGGCATTGACCACAATCTCGGCTGTCAAAATCTTGTCGAACAGGTCCGCGATCTCGGGATCATACTCGCTAAGCACACGGCGCTCCAGGCGCAAGAACAGCGCCAGATTGTCGCGCAGCTCCTCGGGGATCTCGATCTCGGCGAGACGCTCCCTGGACTCGGCATTCGAGCCGATTCGGTTAACGAGGCGGTTGACCACGGCAGCGACACGCGCCGCGGCTTCGGGTACAGACTGGTTGCTTAGGTTCTCAGCCACGTTTCCTCCCATTCCTCCTTCTATGCACGTAACATGCGGTATTCATTATAGGCGCTTGAGAAATACTTTCGACACTGATTGCGCTTTACCACACAAAAGTATTTTCTGCATTGCAAAGGTTTTTGCCCTAAATGGTCGTATTTCTCGGTGGGCGGCATACGTAAACGGGGGCATTCCGCATAAAAGCGAAACACCCCCGTAACAATCGCTCTCCATGAGCAGGGCACGTTAGCAGGCCCGAAGCTCAAAAAGATGCGCTACAGGCGCTCGCGAACCGCCTCGACGACGTTGTCCAGATCGGCGAGCACCTCGTCATGGCTCTGCATGTCGCGCACTTTGACCTTGCCGGCGGCAAGCTCGTCGCCACCCAGGACCAAGATGAGCTTGGCGCCTACCTTATCGGCTTGCTTAAACTGGGCCTTGAGCGAACGACCCTGATAGTCGGCCTCGGTCACGATACCTGCGGCGCGAAGCTCCTGCGTAATGGCGAAGACGTTCTGGCGCAACTCCTTGCCGGCGTTGGCGACGTAGACGCACGGGGCCTCATCGGCACCCAGGTCGCCGCCAAAGGCCTGTAGGGCCAGCAGGGCGCGCTCAAAACCGACGGCGAAGCCGACGCCGGCCGTGGGCTTGCCGCCCTCGAGCTCGACCAGGCCGTCGTAGCGGCC
>URYT01000173.1 GCA_900552185.1 uncultured Collinsella sp.
AACATCCTGCGCGACCGTCTGCCGATCGACCCCACGTCGCTCATCGACTTCGCCCTTGAGCTCTACAGTGAGCAGGGCATTGAGTTCGACGCCGCCGAGGTCGCCCAGCAGGTTCGTGACTTCTTCCATGGCCGCCTGGTGAGCATGGCCCGCGACGAAAAGATCCCGGCCGATACCGTTGCCGCCGTCTCCGCGGTGCACATCATCGCCCCGTCCGTCTTCTTCGCCCGCTGCGCTGCGCTCGACGAGGCCCGCAAGAACGATGCCGAGACCTTCGATAACCTGGCGACCGCCTATGCCCGCGCCGCGCACATCTCCAAGCCCGAGCTGGGTGCGGAGTACGACCGCAGCCTGATGGGCGAGGCCGAGCTCGCGCTTGCCGATGCCTCCGAGGCTGCTCAGACCGCTGTCGATGCCGCCCTTGCTGCCGAGGATTACCCGGCCGCATTTGCCGCCCTCGCCGCCCTGCGCGCGCCCATCGACCGTTTCTTCGATGAGGTTATGGTCATGGACAAGGACGAGCAGCTCCGCGATAATCGCCTTAAGCTGCTCAACCGCTTCGAGGCCGTTTTCTCCGGCATTGCCAACATCGGTGAGCTTGCCCGCAAAAAGTAAGCCAGCCTGCGCGTAAGCGCAAAAGGAGCCCCGCATGGATTGCCCGGTCACCGCTCGTCCCACCGTTATCGTTATCTCCGACTCTCTCGGCGATACCGCTTGTGAGGTGGTGCTTGCGGCGTCCGGGCAATTTGATGAAGGGGCTTTTCGCGTTTTACGTCTGCCCAAGGTGACTTCCGTGGAGCAGGTCAAGTCATTTGTGGGGCCGCGCGTCGATGCCGACCATCGCGATATTGCCGTGTTTCACACCATTGTCGATCCGGCGCTTCGCGCCCGTGTGCTCGATTACCTGGGCATGCTGCATATTCGTTCAGTCGACCTGATTGGCCCGACGCTCGCCGTGCTATCGTCGCTTATCGGTGTGCCGCCCAAGGGCGTTGCCGGCGTGATTCACAATACCGATGACCGCTACTTCCATCGCATCGAGGCCATGGAGTATTTCGTTGAGCACGATGATGGACGCGGTTGCGACGATCTGTCAGGTGCCGATATCGTGCTGCTGGGCGTATCGCGCACGTCCAAGACGCCGCTGTCGATGTATTTGGCCTATCAGGGTTACAAGGTTGCCAATGTTCCTTTGGCCCACGGCATGGAGCCGCCCAAGTCAATTTACGAGGTCAACCCGATGCGTTTGTTTGGCCTGATTTCGACCGTCGACGTTATTTCCGAGATTCGCGATAGTCGTTTGGGCGACGACTACGCCCGTGCCGTCGCCGGCTCCTATGCCGAGCCCGAGAGCGTGCGCAGCGAGCTCGAGGAAGCCCGTGCGCTCATGAAGCGCCTAGGCTGCTTTGTGGTGCGCACCGACGGCAAGGCCATCGAGGAGAGCGCTGCCGAGATCATCAGCCACTTGGAGGAAATCCAAGAAGCCCGCGCCCGCCGCGCCGCCCGCCGAGCCCAGCAAAGCTAGCTCATTGGGGTAGCTAAAATGCTCCGCCTAAAATAACTAAAAATAATACACGATAATGGTAAAGCGATTTAGCAAATTACTTGTATTTGACCAGCAAGTTTCTTGCAGTGGTATCTTCATAAGGTAACCACCTTTACCTACCGTTTACCGCAAGTTTTAGCACGTTTACCAAACCGCGCATCCTCTGCTCAAGCCTGTCCAAAACCCGCCGTATAGTTCCCTCACGGTCCGCATCCGACGGGTCGATTCGTTACCACGGTCGTGTGCGAGAGCACATGGAAGGGGAAGTATCGTGAGCGATTGCAAGAGGGTTTACCGTTTTGGTACCGACGCCCAGGGCACTTGCGTGACTGAGGGCGACAAGTCCATGAACTTCGTGCTTGGCGGCAAGGGCGCAAACCTTGCCGAGATGAGCCGTATCGGCCTGCCGGTTCCCGGCGGCTTTACCATTACCTGCCAGACCTGTGTCGAGTACTCCGGTGCCGGCAACGTGTGGCCTGATGGCGCACTCGATGAAATCGTTGCCGCCGAGGCAGACCTCGAGGCCCGCTGTGGCAAGAAGCTCGGCGACGCCTCCGATCCGCTGCTCGTGTCGGTTCGTTCGGGCGCTCCGTTCTCCATGCCCGGTATGATGGACACGGTCCTCAACTTGGGCCTCAATGACGATTCTGTCCAGGGCCTCATCGCGCAGACGCAGAACCCGCGTTTTGCCTGGGATAGCTATCGCCGCTTTATCCAGATGTTTTCCAATGTCGTCATGGGCGTTGACGCCGACCTGTTCGAGAACGCCCTGACCCAGGCCCGTCTGGTCGCCGGCGTTCGCGTCGATTCCGAGCTTTCGGCCGAGGACCTGCAGGAACTCGTCGAGACCTTTAAGGGCATCTTCTCCGAGAACGTCGATGCCTCCCTGTATCCCGAGCTCGAGGTCGCCGATGGCAAGCCCGTTTTCCCGCACGATCCGGAGCTTCAGCTACGCCTTGCAATCCAGGCCGTCTTTGGCAGCTGGATGAACGAGCGTGCCTGCATCTACCGCAAGCAGCATGGCATTTCCGACGACCTCGGCACCGCCGTCAACGTGCAGGCCATGGCCTTTGGCAACAAGGGCGAGACCTCTGCGACGGGCGTCGCCTTTACGCGTAATCCGGCCGACGGCACCAAGGAGTTCTACGGTGACTTTTTGGTTAATGCCCAGGGCGAGGACGTCGTCGCCGGTATCCGCAACACCGAGCCCATCGCCGACCTCAAGACCACCCCGGGCCTCGAGTCCGCAGGTGAGGAGCTCGAGCGCGTGTTCCTGACGCTCGAGGATCATTACCGCGATATGTGCGATATCGAGTTCACCATTGAGCAGGGCAAGCTCTGGATGCTCCAGACCCGCGTGGGCAAGCGCACCGCCACCGCCGCCCTGCGCATCGCCATCGAAATGGTCGAGGAAGGCCTGATCACCCGCGAGGAGGCCGTGAGCCGCATCGATCCCGCGCAGCTCGACCAGCTCCTGCACCCGCAGCTCGACGCCTCCAAGAAGTATGAGGCTCTGGCCAGCGGTCTTAATGCCAGCCCTGGTGCCGCCGTGGGCGAGGTCGTGTTCTCGAGTGACGACGCCGTCGCACGTTCCGCCGAGGGTCACAAGGTCATTCTGGTTCGTTGGGAGACCAACCCCGACGACCTGAAGGGCATGGTCGCCGCCGAAGGTATCCTTACCAGCCACGGTGGCAAGACGAGCCATGCCGCCGTTATCGCCCGCGGTATGGGCACGCCTTGCGTCTGCGGCGTCGAACGCTTCCACATCGACGCCGCCGAGAAGGTCGTGCGCATCGAGGGCAGCGACCGCGTGCTGCACGAAGGCGACGTCATCTCCATCGACGGCGGTCAGGGCATCGTTGTCGCCGGTGCGGTGCCGTTGGTCAAACCCGAGCTGACCGGAGACCTTGACACCGTTCTCAGCTGGGCGGACAAGGTTCGCCTCGATGAGTCCGACGGCCGCGGATACCACGTGCGCGTCAACGCCGATAACCCCGAGGACGCCGAACTTGCCCTTGAAT
>URYT01000174.1 GCA_900552185.1 uncultured Collinsella sp.
TCATGGCGGCGTTGCCATTGACGTCGATCACCAGCATGAGTACGCCGTCGTGCGCAGTGTAATCGCCCTCGGCAAGCGACCACTCAACGTGCTGTTTAGCCCAGCTGAGCATGTTATGGGTAAGCGGCTCGCCCTGCACCAGGCGCTCGGACAGTGCGCGAATGTGGCGGTTGAGCATGGGCACCTTTTTGTTGGACATGCGCCAACGGCAGACAAGCGCGGGCTTGTCGAGCGTGAACTTCTCGACCGCCTCCTGATTGGCGCAAAAGTCCTCGTACGCACGCTGATCCTCGGCATTGCCAAACAGCTCGGCATCATCAATCTGGGGCATGGTTGTACCTTTCGTGTTAGTCATTCCGTCCTCTTATACCAAAAAGACGGCCCTCCAAACGGAGCAGCCGTCTTTTGCAGAGATTATTTTGTCCCAGGGCGGAACTTAGTGACGGAAATGCCTGGCTCCGGTGAACACCATCGCGATGCCATGCTCATTGCAGGCCTGGATGCTCTCGTCGTCGCGCTTGGAGCCGCCGGGCTGAATGATGCAGGTCACGCCGTGCGCGGCAAGCACGTCGACGTTGTCGCGGAACGGGAAGAACGCGTCGCTTGCACAGGCAAAGCCGCCCTTCTCCACGCCCTCGCGCTCGCAGAAGTCCTCGGCGCGCTCGCAGGCCAGCAGTGCGGAGTCAACGCGGTTGGGCTGACCCGGACCCATGCCAATGCCGGCCTTGCCCTTGGAGACCAGGATGGCGTTGGACTTGACGCCCTTGCAGACCTTCCAGGCAAACTCGAGCTCGGCCATCTCGGCGTCGGTGGGCTTACGGTCGGTGGGGAACGTAAAGGTCGCGGGGTCCTCGGTCACGTGGTCGACTTCCTGCACCAGCATGCCGCCGTCGACGGAGCGCAGCTCCACCTGGGCGCCGTGGTCCACGCCGCCGGTAGCCAACACGCGCAGGTTGGGGCGCTTGGCCATGCGCTCGAGCGCCTCGGCGGTGTAGCTCGGGGCGATGATGACCTCGACGAACTGCTTGTTCTGATCGGCAAAGTGCTCAACCAGATCAAAGGGAACCTCGCGGTTGCAGGCGATGATGCCGCCGAAGGCGCTCTTGGGATCGCAGGCAAAAGCGCGGTCGTAGGCAGCCGTGATGTCCTCGGCAACGGCGGAACCGCAGGGGTTCTGGTGCTTGAGGATTACGCAGGCCGGCTCGTCGAACTCGCGGACCAGGTTCCAAGCGGCGTCGGCATCCAGATAGTTGTTGTAGCTGAGCGGCTTGCCCTGGATCTGCTTGGAGCCCACGAGCGGGAACTGCGAGCTCGCGGTGTTCTCGCAGCCCTCGGCAAAGCGATAGACTGTGGCTTTCTGCTGCGGGTTCTCGCCATAGCGCAGGTCGTCGACCTTCTCCAGCGAAATCTCGAGCTTGGCAGAGGTGTCCGCCACGTCGCTTGCCTGGGCGGCGAGCCAGCGGGAGATGGCCGTGTCGTAGGCGGCGGTGGTCTGGTAGACCTTCACCTGCAGGCGACGACGGGTGGAAAGCGTGGTGCAGCCACCGGTCTCGTGCATCTCGGCCAGGACGGCATCATAGTCGGCCGGGTCGGAAATGACGGTAACGCTCGTGGCGTTCTTGGCGGCAGAGCGCAGCATGGAGGGGCCACCGATGTCGATGTGCTCGATGGCGTCCGCGAAGGTGACCTCGGGGTTGGCGACGGTCTTCTCGAACTCGTACAGGTTGACGACGACCAGATCGATCAGCTTAATGCCGTGCTGAGCCGCCTCCTGCATGTGCTGCTCGGAATCGCGGCGGGCCAGCAGCGCGCCATGAACCTTGGGGTGCAGGGTCTTAACGCGGCCGTCCATCATCTCGGGATAGCCCGTGAACTCCTCGATGGGGGTTACGGGAACGCCCGCGTCCTCGATGGCACGAGCCGTGCCGCCCGTAGAGATGATCTCGACGCCAAAGTCGTCAACCAGCGTCCGTGCGAAATCGACGACGCCCGTCTTATCGGTAACCGAGATCAACGCGCGTGCGATCTTCACATCAGATCCCATGCAGTCCTCCTGTCTGGTACGCCGCCGTGCTCTGTGAGTCGGTGATACGTCGATCTGCAGCGCTCGCGCAGCGGCATTGAAAATACTGATTTAATGTAGCGCATCGAGCGCATCGATGCACCCCGCAACGGGCGCATGTGCAGAAAAAGTTTGCGAGCGGAGGGGATGGGCATGGCACCGGGCACGGTGAGTTCATGGAACACAGGGGCACCATAATTTGATGCCAATGGCGTGGTAGAACTGTGCTCGATATGCATCCGCAAAAGAAAGAGGCACCATGGTCTCGCGGGTTCTCTACCGACCGTTTGATACCGAAGACTTCGACGCCATCGCGCTGATTCTGCAGCAGCTTTGGCATAACAATTCGGATAACGATGAGTACAACCGCCTTGAGGCCGCGTGCGACCTCGCCTATTGCCTTTCGTCGTCGACGTTTTCACAGGTTGCCGTAATCGACGGTCAGGCGCGTGGCATTTCGCTCGCGCGTGCGGGACAGAGCTCCGGCGCCACTATCAACGAGCATTGGATGGATACCGAACGCGCGCTGCTATCGCAGATGCGTGAGCTAGAGCCCGATGCGTGCGCCGAGTATCTCTCGTTTGTGCGCGCAACCATCCGAACCAACAACCGCCTGCTCGAGAGCAGCCCGTTGCCGCACGACAACGAGGTCACGCTGCTTGCCGTGGATCGCGATGTCCATGGCCTGGGCGTTGGCACGGTTCTGCTCGATGCCGCCGTCTCGCACCTGTCCTCGCTTGGAGCGACGAGGGCGCACCTGTACACCGACTCCAACTGCTCGTGGAAGTTCTACGAGCTGCACGGCTTTAAGCGCACGGCCACGCACCGCGCCAACCGCGAAGAGCGCCGTCACGACATGCCGCGCGAAAGCTTCCTCTACGAACTCGATCTAACAGCCTAAACCCGGCAGTTAGGGACGTTCCTTTTGTGCCGGCACCCCGGGACACTCCTTGGCAGCAACCGCACCTAGTCGTTGGGGACATTCTTGGGTAGCACAGTCGACGAAACCCTCGTTGGCGTCGCCCTATAGAGGGGTCTGCAAATAGCTGTGGGCAAAAAACATCAAATATGAGTACTGTTACCTTTTTAGTAGCAGCGATTTGGGGCATTTTAGAGGCTTTTAGACATAGCAGCCAGTCAGGCGAGCTGACGTATTTCCACAAATGTTCAATAAAATGGGCCCCTAACGAGAGATAATCTCATTAGGAGCCCATTATTTAGTGCAAATATATGTCACTATAATGGCAACAGTACTCATATTTGGCATTTTTTGCCCACTGCCCCCTGTGTGGGGATCCGTAACGGAAAGATAGACCCATTTCAAAGCATAAAAATGGGATAGATTTTCCGCCAACAGTCGCCGGAGAAGATCCATCCCAAAAATCAGAGCGCGCTAGAACGTTCCGCCGCCGCCTCCGCCGAC
>URYT01000175.1 GCA_900552185.1 uncultured Collinsella sp.
TTTATCGTGTATCAGTTTGGCCTCGTTGCCTGGGGCGCTATCCTACTGCTTGCTCGCATGCCGTTTTTTGCCGAGCGCTATGGTGACATGACGCTGCTGTGTGTCTTTAGCTTTGGTGGGCACTGCTGCATCTTGCTGGGCATCTTCGCCGTCGCGCTCATGCCTAAGACCGTCACGCGCGTCGCCCATTGCATCATCAATTGGCTTGAGCGCATAGGCGTCTCGTCCACTAAGATCGAGGGATGGCGCACGTTTGTCGATGGCGAGATCTACTCGTTCTCCGAGAAGTTCAAGCTTTCGGCTGGCCACTTTTCGTCCATGCTACTCACGGTTGTCATCACCATGCTGCAGCTCGCGTTTTTCTACCTCGTACCGTATTTCTTGATGCTTGCCTTTGGCCACCACGAGGTCGACTTTTTCTCGGTCATGGCCGCGAGCGCCTTTGTCCAGCTGTTGAGCTCTGCGGTCCCCCTGCCCGGTGGAACTGGTGGCGCTGAGGGCGGCTTTGCATTATTCTTGGGTCATTTCTTTGGGTCGGCTTCGACCGCTGGCTATCTGCTGTGGCGCCTCATTACGTTTATTGCGCCGACCATTTTGGCTGCGCCCCTGCTGGGCCTTAAGAGCGCCCACAACGAGAGCATCCATGCGCGCTGGGATCGTGTGATGCGCAAGCTCGGCCGCACGCCTCAAACGCCCTCTGCGCCCACAAAGCCCCACCCCACGAATGCTGTTACCGTTGATTCCAAGAAGCAGGCTCAGAAGGCTTCTGGGACCGCTAAGCCGGCTCATAAAGCCTATGTGCGCCAGACAGGCGACGGTATTCGCGTATCTCCGTCGGCACTCAATAAGAAGAAGCACCCTAAGTCGCAGTAGGGCAGTCGTGCGTTCTTCATGATGCGGGGCATATTTGTGCTGTATGGGGGATAATCCTCTTACGTAGATTATCTCTCATCTGTTGATGAATGCTCGCATATCGAAGGGACACGCCCATGGCAACCAGCAAACCGCGTCTTGACCGCCGCATTGTTCGCAGCCGTAATGCCATCCTTTCCGCTTTCGAGCGCCTGCTCATGGAAAAGCCGCTGGCAGACATTACGGTGAGTGCCATCGCGCGCGAGGCCAATGTCGACCGCAAGACCTTTTACGTTCACTTTGGTACGGTTGACGGCCTGCTCGATGCCATTGCCGTCGATGTGGTGGAGATGATTGTCGACTCGGTCGAGAAAACGCTCGCTTCCATGGACGGCGACACCAACGAGCGCGCTCTTGGCGCGGCGGCGACCTTCTTTAAAACCGTTAACGAGGCACTGTGCAACAACTTGGTGCTCAATCGTCAGCTGATCGAGAACATTCCGCTCGATGATTTTATGGCTCGTCTTCGTGCGCCGCTCGAACACGAGATTGCCGAGCGCGATCTGCTGCCTCAAGGTCTCAAGGACGAGATGTTCGACTACTATTTGGCGTTTTTGCTATCGGGTATTATCGGTATCTATCGCACGTGGGCGCTGTCTGACGGCTCGGTTCCTATCGAGCGTGTCTCGGAGGTTGCTAACGACCTCACGCTCAACGGCCTGTCGAGTCTGGAATCTCGCTTCGAATAGCATCGATAATTCAACAACTTAAAGAAGTTGCGGTGGAATAGGGATCGTTTTGGCTATTGGAAGGCCGATCTAGTCCCTATTTCACCGCAACTTAGGAAAACTGTTTTGATGGTATGGCGGAGCAGCCTCGAAGATGAGCTTCGAGGCTGCTCCGCTTCATTTCAGAGCGTTTGTCGTGTGAAGCGGCATTAATCGCCGTTTTTGAGTGTGCGGCCCTGTTTTTCGAACTTGTGCATGTCGCTATCGGCCATACCCTGCGACTTATCCTCGTGACGCTTGGTGTATAGCGGATCGTCGGAGTCGTTCCAGATGCGGTCGGCGACAGGTGACCATGCCTCGGCGGCAGCCTGGGTCTTTTCGCGCAGCTGCTCGGGTGACTCCTTCTCGATGAGATCGGTGCTCGTTGCACCACTCTCGGCGACCAGTTTGGGCAGCACGTCGGGATTCTCGAGCATGGGGCATGGTTTGAGGTAGTTGTCGTTAAACGGCATGTTCTCGTAGTACTTCATAAAGAGGGGAGAGCGCAGCGCGTCGAGTAAGCTCACATCGTGGATGTTGGCGTTTGAGTAGTGGATGAACACGCACGGCTCCACGTCTCCGGCGGCGTTGATGTGGTAGCGGCGGCCGCCGGCGATACATCCGCCTACAAACTCGCCGTCGTTTTGGAAGTCGAGCGTAAACAGCGGCTTCTTCTCACGCATTTCGCGGATAAAGTGATACATGTGCTCGCGCTGCTCGGGCGTGGGCATGAGCTCGGGGGTTGCATTGCGGCCAACTGGCATAAAGTGGAAGTACCAGCAGAAGAGTGCTCCCTCGCCGATCATCCAGTCCATGTTCTCCTCGGTAGCAACCGTCTCGGCATTGGCGCTGGTCCAACAGGTGGAGATACCAAACGGCAAGTCGCGCTCGCGCAGGAGTTTCATGGCGTGCTCGATCTTTGCGTAGGTACCCTCGCCGCGACGGGCGTCGGTGGTGTGCTCATTGCCCTCGGCGCTGATGGCGGGGACAAAATTACCTACGCGAATCATATCGTCGCAGAAGGCCTCGTCGATCAGCGTGGAGTTGGTAAAGCAGAGAAACACGCAGTCCTGATGTTTTTCGCAAATTCTGATCAGGTCGTGCTTGCGGACGAGCGGCTCGCCGCCGGTATAGATGTAGATATGCGTACCGAGCTCTTTGCCCTGCGTAACGATAGAGTCGATGTCTTCGAACGAGAGATTCTGCTTGTAGCCGTACTCGGCGGCCCAGCAGCCCGTGCAATGCAGGTTGCAGGCGCTCGTGGGATCGAGCAGGATGGCCCACGGAACGTTGCACTGGTACTTTTCGCGGTTCTTTTCCTGCTCTGGCCAAGCAAGCAGGTTGGCGTCGACAATGAGGGTCTTAAGCAGTTTAGTTCGCATCTGGGGATTAAGGCTGAACACACGCATGATCAGGTCATACCAATTGCCGCGGCTCTTGATGACATTGGTGAATGCCTCGCGCTGTACGGGAAATACGCGATTGGGGACCAGCTTGTTCACGAGGTCCATGATTTTGTCGATGTTTTCTTGCGGGTTGTCGTCGAGATAATCGATGAGCTTGTTGAGCGCTGCACGCTCTGCTGACTGTGTAAGCGACATGGGTATATCCTTTCACGTGTGCTTACTGTGTGATAATACCCACTTGTGGATTAAACGAAGTCTAAAGATTTGTAATGTGTCTATTCAACGAATCGATTTAATTTGGGGTGAAGCGTTATTCCTTACGCTCTCTAAGTTGCGGTGAAATAGGGTCAGATAGGGATGCGGACGATTTCTTGGGCCGCGCCTAGGCGTATCCATTGGAGTGGGAAGGATAAACTGGACTTTCTTTTAAGGATCCTCAAGCGTATTGCC
>URYT01000176.1 GCA_900552185.1 uncultured Collinsella sp.
GAGCGCCGGCCTGTCACGTCGGAGGTCGCGGGTTCGAGCCCCGTACTTCCCGCCAACGCAATTAAAGCCACGTCTTCGGACGTGGCTTTTTGCGTTTGATGCACTTTGTTTCGATAGAACGATCGCCCTGGTGCATCTTCGCCCAGAATCCCCGCGCCTTCGGGAACGCAAGTAAAATCTAATAAGTATATCTGTCTGAACAACAGCTTTGTTGCGCAACACCTGTTCTACGAGACAGGGGGTTAGGTTATACTAAATTGCACTGTGCGCCGCATCTGATGCATTTCGCTCCAAGCGCGGCACTCAGTGGATATCCGATTTACCATTTGGATGTCCTGGCGGTCATTTAGCGTCTCGACACAAGCTCGGCCCCGGAGCTCGTTCGAGCTGTTCGTATTCCTTGAAAGGGGAAAAATGGACATATCGAGGAAGACTGATTACGCCCTTCGTATGCTGGCGATGCTTGCTGAGGATCCGGAGCGTTTGCTTTCTGTTCGCACCGCTGCCGAAGAGGTCAATGTTCCGTATTCGTTTGCCCGCTCGATTCAGCACGGTTTGGTCCAGGCCGGTATTGTGGAGAGCCTGTGTGGCGTCCACGGTGGCATGCGTCTCAAGGTCAGTCCGGACGACGTCACTATCCGCCAGGTCGTCGAGGCCGTTCAGGGTCCTATGGTTATGAACGATTGCACCGCGCCCGATGGTGACTGTGCGCGCATGGGCGCGTGCTGCTATCATCCCCTGTGGGCCGGAGCTCAGGCGTTGATGCGCGACTACCTCGATTCCGTTTCGCTCGGCGACATCGTCGCTCACCGCCAGTTCCCAGCCGTCGATCCCAAGTTCGCCGACCGCGACGCGTTTCCCGAGTACGCCACCTGCGCGTGCGCTTGCCAGGAGGAATAGCGCCGCATAAGGAGCATAGCCATGATTCAGGACCCCTTTCGTTCGATGATTCGTTCGGAAGGGGTCCTGCGTTATCGCGACCTTCCGTGGCGCCGCACGCGCGATCCGTACATCATTTGGCTTTCTGAGGTCATGTTGCAGCAAACGCAGGTGCCGCGTGTGGAGGCGCGCATGCCGGTGTGGCTCGATCGTTTTCCGACCGTGCAGGCGCTTGCCCAGGCTGCGCCTTCCGATGTTTTGGAAGCTTGGCAGGGCATGGGCTACAACCGACGCGCTCTGGCGCTTCACGGGGCCGCTCAGCGCGTTGTAGAGGACTGGGATGGGGAGTTTCCGCGCGAGACGCACGATCTGGTCGCGCTGCCCGGCATTGGCCCGGCAACGGCGCAGGGCATCCGTTCGTTTGCATTCGATCTTCCGGGCGTGTATCTGGAGACCAACGTGCGCACGGTCTTTTTGCATCATTTCTTTCCCGATGTGCCGGCCGTTCCCGATCGCGAGCTGGTGCCGCTGATTCAAGCCGCCTGTCCGGCGGCCCCCGGTGCGGCGGCGGACGAGATCGCGCCCTTTGCCGTGCCTCAAGATGATGCCGATACGCCGCGCGCGTGGTATTACGCGTTGCTGGATTACGGCGCGTATCTTAAAAAGACGCTGCCCAATCCGTCCAGGCGGTCGGCGGGCTATAGTCGTCAGTCCAAGTTTGAGGGCTCGCGCCGCCAAAAGCGCGCCCACATCGTGCGCATGTTGTTGGCGGCGCGTGATGGGCAGCCTGCGGGCATTACGGTTGATGAAGCTGTTGCAGGCGTTAACGAGATGGAGACGGCAGCCGGCCGGGAGCCGGTTGAGCGAGAGCTAGTCGCAAGTATTCTTGCCGATCTGGAGCGCGAGGGCTTTTGCCGCTCCGAGGGCGATCGTTGGCTGAGTGTATAGCTCGCTCGAATCTGAAGAACAGGATTATAAGGTTTAAATTCTCGGCTTGAGGGCATCCTAAAGACAAGGCCGCTCAAAGCCTATGGGCGGCACGTGTTGAAGGGAAGTACACCTATGGATTTTGAGAACTCTCAGACCAAGAAGAACCTCGAGACTGCTTTTGCCGGTGAGTCCCAGGCACACACCAAGTATCGCTACTATGCATCCAAGGCCAAAAAGGACGGCTACGTTCAGATCTCGAATATCTTTGCCGAGACGGCGGGCAACGAGTCCGAGCATGCCAAGCTGTGGTTTAAGTATCTGCACGACGGCGCCGTTCCGGGCACTCTGGACAACCTGCGCGACGCCGCCGCGGGCGAGAACTACGAGTGGACCACGATGTATGACGAGTTTGCCAAGACCGCCGAGGAGGAGGGCTTTGCCGAGATTGCCGCAAAGTTCCGTGGCGTCGGTGCCGTGGAGAAGGCTCACGAGGAGCGCTACAACAAGCTCGTCGAGCGCATTGAATCGGGCGAGGTGTTTGAGCGCGAGGGCGTGAAGGTGTGGAAGTGCCTGAACTGCGGGCACCTGCACGTTGGTGCCGAGGCGCCTGAGGTGTGCCCGGTGTGTAACCACCCCAAGGCGTACTTTGAGGAGCAGGTGGTGAACTACTAGCGCGTGGCGCTAGCGTGAGCTGGGCCGGGAGGGCCGGACTACCTTCCCTCCTCGCTCACGGCTCCGCAGGGTCGCGTTGAGGGAAGGTAATCCGGCCTCCCGCCCTGCGCTCCGGCTTCGGGTCGTCGCGTGCTCGCTACTGAAAAGCTGATTAGAAGTTTGTGTGCCGCCCCTTTTGGGGCGGCACTATTTGTTAGGGGGTACACTGGGTAGCGGCTTTTAGTTTATCTACTACCTGATGAGGTGTTTTTTATGGGTAAGAAGTCTCGGGCTCGGGTGGCTGCGGCGGGGACTCGCAAGGATCCTGGTCGTCGGGTTCCTGAGGGCAAAAAGGCCGATCGTGCCGAGAAGGACAAGAAGGTCGGCGCGCATGCTCATCCTGAGTGGGCGCCCCATTTGAATTCGGCGAGTGAGGACCTGACCGCCAAGCTGTTTACGATGGTCGAGGTCATCTTGGGCGTGGTGCCTGTGGTGGTCATTGGCCTGTTCCTGGCCTCTAAGGATGCCACGAGCGTGGATAAGCTCACCGATGTCTTTTCCCAGGACCCCTCGATGGTAGTTACGTTTATCTCTGCGTGCCTGCAACCGTTTGTGGCGTACATGCTGTACATGATTTATCGCAAATACTGCGAGGGGGATGCGGGCTTTGCCGCCGGAAACCTGATTGGCCTCTTGTGCTCCGAGATTTTACTGCTCAATATTCCCGGCGTCATCGGCATGGGCATCTTGCTGTGGCGTGTCTGGCGCAATGTTGCCCCGCACTTTGAGAGCTGGCTAATTGAGCGCCGTTTTACGGGCGTGGTGGCCGACATTGCCGGTTCGCTCGTGATTCTAGCCTTGGCGTTTATGTGCGCCACCGCCGCCCGAGGTCTCGCGGGCATGTAGTCTGTCCTCACCGACCACGGAGCGCAGGGCGGGGAAACCTTTCCCTCTCGCTCACGGCTTCGCAGGGTCGCGCGAGGCAAAGGTTTCC
>URYT01000177.1 GCA_900552185.1 uncultured Collinsella sp.
CGCAGCCCTCGCAAAAAATGAAAGCGGGGTGCGTGGAAGCGGGGCGCGGCGACAGGTCGGCACCACACGCGGGGCACGTGCTCGAATCATCGGAAATGGAAGCGTTGCAGATGGGGCAGATCAATGGTCCTTCTTCCGCTTGGTCTTGGGCATCCTCACGCGGATGCCGCCGTTGGCCTGCTCAACACGATAGCGTTTTTTGCGTCCGGACGAAGCTCCGACCGCGGCCTTCACGCTCTCCCGACGGGTATCGGAAGTCGCGCCCCCGGGCGAATTCGCCTCGGAGGCGACGCGTGCGGAGGCGTCGGCCTTTCGGCGCGCCAACTTCTCGCGAGCGCGGTCGAAGGCGCGACGGGCGCTCGATCCAGTGGAGGTGACCTTGCGCCCGCCGGAGCGCCCGCGTACGCTCACCCGAACGCCGCGACCAAAGCCGGTGGCGAGCTTGCTCGTCTTCTCGGGCGAGCGCTCGAGCATATCGGTGAGCCAGGCGAACAGCAGACATCCCACAGCGGCGAACAGGGCGCCGAGCAGTGCGGGAATCAGCTTGAGGCGGGCAATCGAGAAGAATCCGGGGAACCCGACAACACCGACCGCGAGGCCGGCGATGACGAACACGAACACAGCACGGCGCAGCGGCGTGAAGGGCACCGAGATACGCCAGATGAGGTAGACGCCCACGGCGCACGCGGTGATGAGGCACATCGTGGAGAGCATCGCCCCGGAATACCCAAAGAGCGCGGCGGCCCCCATGCACAGGATCGAACCTGCCAGCACGCCCGCGCTCGCGGGAAGGGCTCGCTTGAGGACGTTCGCCAAGAAGTTGCCGCGAACGCGCGCCGTGTTGGGCTCGAGCGCCAGGACAAAGCTCGGGAACCCAATGCAGAAGAAGTTTATGAGCGTCATCGTGATGGGCTGGAAGGGATAGGGCGGCACGAAGATGCACAGCGCCGCCAGACCCATCGAGAACAGGGTCTTGGTGAGGAACAGCGCAGCCGAGCGCTGCAGGTTGTTGATGGAGCGACGGCCCTCGGCCACCACGGCGGGCATCGAGGCAAAATCGTTGTCGACGAGTACGATCTCGGCCACGTTGCGCGCGGCATCGGAGCCAGCCGCCATGGCGACGGAGCAGTCGGCCTCCTTGAGCGCCAGCACGTCGTTGACGCCGTCGCCCGTCATGGCCACGGTGTGCTCGCGGCGCTTGAGCGCCTGCACGAGCTCGCGCTTCTGCTGCGGGGTCACACGACCAAAGACATAGTAGCGGTCCACTGCGGCATCGAGCTTGGCCGGCGTATCGAGCGTCGTGGCGTCCACATAAGCGTCCGCCCCCGGCACGCCCACCATGCGCGCGATCGACGACACCGTACGCGGGTCGTCGCCACTGATCACGTTGAGGGTCACGCCCTGCTCGTTAAAGTAGCCGATGGTTTCGGCCGCCGAAGTACGGATCTCGTCGCGGATGGTCACAAAGCCCACGGGCTCGGCCTCGCCCACCATATCGCCATCGGGCGAAAAGCCGTCCACGCGCGCCACCACGAGCACGCGGCAGGTATCGGCAAGCTCGGCGACACGGTTCTCGACCTGCGAAAACACACGATCGGAGAGCACAAACTGCGCCGCACCCATCACATAGGAGCCCTGCGCAAACGACGCGCCGCTCCACTTTTTGGAGGACGAGAACGGAATGACCGACAGCGGCTCAGACACCTCGACCGGGCGATCGGCGTAATAGTTGAGCAGCGCCTGGCAGGTCTCGTTGGCATCGGCCGAAGTCGCACGCGCGACGTTAGCCAGCGCAAAATCGAGCACCGTGGTATCGACGGGAACGGCCGCCTCGTCCGAGCCGGCGTCTAGGCTCACGCCCTCAACCGGCAGCGGATACGTGCCCTCGACCTCCATACGGCCCGACGTGATGGTGCCCGTCTTGTCCAGGCACAGCACGTCGACGCGAGCGAGCGTCTCGATGCAGTAGAGCTGCTGTGCCAGCACCTTGCGGTGGGCCAGGCGCACCGTGGCGATGGCGAGCACCGACGAGGTCAGCAGCACCAGGCCTTGCGGGATCATGCCCAGCAGGGCACCCACCGTGGACAGCAGCGCCGACGAAGGCACATGACCAGCCAACAGCTCGGAGAAGCACCACGAAAGCGCGCTATCGCCCGGGGTTCCCGCGGCATCCCACAGCTCGCTCACACTCGAGGCAAACAACGCCAAACCGAGCGGGATCATGATGATGCTCGCAAAGCGCACGATGGCGTTAAGCGCGTTCATGAGCTCGGAATTGACCTTTTTGACGTATTTGGCCTCGTTATTGATCTTAGCCACGTAGTTGTCGGCGCCGACATGGATCACGCGAGCGCGCAGCAGGCCCGAGTCGATAAAGCTGCCGCTCATGAGCTCGGAACCGGGCTGTTTCTTAATAAGGTCGCTCTCGCCCGTCAGCAGGCTCTCGTTCACGAGCGCCTCGCCCGAAACCACCACGGCGTCAGCGGGAATCTGGTCGCCGCGCCCCAGGCGGATGATGTCGTCGAGCACGATCTGGTCCAGGTCGAGCTCCACCTCGGCGCCGTCGCGCACCGCGATAGCCTTCTTGAAGGTCAGCAGCGTGAGCTTATCGACCATCTTCTTGGAACGCATGGACTGAATGACGTCAATGGCGGTATTGAGGAACACCACGAACAGGAACGTCAGATTCTTAAACGAACCGGTCAAAATAACCAGGAACGCCAAGATCACGTTGATCAAATTGAACAGCGTGCAGAGGTTCTCGATGATGAGCTCTTTGACCGACTTGGTCTTGAGCTCCATGCTGCGGTTGATCTTACCGGCGGCGATGCGCTCCTCGACCTCGGCGGTCGAGAGTCCGCGCTCGATATCCGTTGCTGCCATACCACGTCCCATCACGTCGCGTCGGTATAAGAAAAACCACCCGGACCATGCGAGGTTCGGACGGTCTTACGTTCGATGGTGCCCCATGTTGGATTCGAACCAACGGCCTTCTGCTCCGGAGGCAGACGCTCTAATCCCCTGAGCTAATAGGGCCAACGTTTGGCATTATACCCAAGTGCACCACGGGCTATCAAAATAAAAGAAAAAGCTTTGCAATTACGTGGGAGACGCGGTGCAACGGCCCACTTTAGAAGGCAAAAGCGAGTCAGATAGTATAAACTTTCATGCACCATATATACACGGCTCGCAATGCGGGCCGTTTTTGCAAAAGTTATCCATCGAGGTGAGAGGCACACCATGATTGCAATTCTAAAGCAGAGCGCCAGCGACGAGGCCGTCAGCCATATCGTCAGCTGGATTGAGAAAAAAGGCCTGAAGACCGACGTCTCGCGCGGCGAGAACGAGACGATTATCGGCCTGGTGGGCGATACGACCAAGATCGACCCGTTCCTGCTCGAGTCCATGGATGTCGTCGAGCGCGTGCAGCGCGTCTCCGAGCCG
>URYT01000178.1 GCA_900552185.1 uncultured Collinsella sp.
ACGTCGTGATACTCCACGGCGCCGGCGGTCACCTGCAGATCCGTGGCGCCCGGCTTGTCCCGGATATCCGGCGCGGTCGAGAGCACCTCGTCCATACGCTTAAAGCCGGCAATAGCCTTCTGATACGTTTCGGCCGAATTGACGAGTGTCTCGAGCGGCGTGCAGAACAGCGAAATGTAGAGAGCGAAGGTTGCCATATCGACCGCCTGCAGTTGGCCTTGCGCCACCAGCCAACCACCCAGCAGCACCACGATCACGTACAACACGCCCGAGAGCAGGCCATACGTCGCAGTGTAAACGCCCATGGCGTGATACATATTCTCTTTGGACGAAAGATAGCGGTCGTTGGAGGCGCGGAACTTGGAGCGTTCAGCCTCCTCGTTCGCAAAACTCTTGACCACGCGCATGCCGGCCAGCGAATCCTGCAGCTGAGCATTAATACCGCTGATCTTTTTGCGGTTGTCGCTAAAGACCTCGCGCATGCGCATGTTCTGCCAAAACATGATGGCCGCAAACACCGCCGTCACCACGGCCATAGCAAGCGCCAGCACCGGGGCAATAGCAAAGAGGATCACAAACGAGCCGACGATCTCGATGCCGCAGATGATAATCCACTCGGGCACGTGGTGTGCCGCCTCGCAGATATCGAACAGGTCGTTGACCACGCGGCTCATCATGTCACCCGAGCTGTTGCGATCGAAGTACGCAAAGCTAAAGCGCTCGTACTGATCGAACAGGTCCTCGCGCATCTTGGACTCCATGCGCGCGCCCATCACGTGGCCCCAGTAACTCACAAAGTAGCGACAGGCGCAACGGATGGCATACATCAGCACCAGACCAACCGCGATCATACCGAGCGCCTGCATAATAGCAGCCTGACCCTGGGTAAAGAGCCCACCAGTCAGATTGCGCAGAATAATAGGAAACGCCAGGTCGATGGCGGCAAGCACCAGGGCGCAAACAGTATCAGCAACAAAAAGCCCCATCTGGGGCTCGTAATACGAAAGAAACCTCTTCAGCATGTGATCCTCAAAGAAATATCAGCAACGTAAGGCCCTGGGACAAAGCAATCAGTAGTACTTGTCCCAGGGCTATCCCCACTCGTTAAAGCTCCGTGCCCCCAAGGCGGTGTGCGATGCTGTCGCAGGCCAAGGCGCCCACGACGGTCTTGGCGTCTTCGATCTTGCCGTCGAGTACGGCGTCGATCAGCTCATGCAGCGGCACCAGGTCCACGTTGACAAACTCGTCATCATCGGGGTTGGGCGCATCAAACTCGAGCTTGGTAGCCAAGTAGATGTGGATAATCTCATCGCAAAAACCACAGGACGTGACAATCGACGTCAAAAAGCGAATGCGACCAGCCCTAAAGCCCGTCTCCTCATGCAGCTCGCGCTTGGCGCAATCGAGCGGGTCCTCGCCTGGATCGAGCTTGCCGGCGGGAATCTCGACCGTCACGCGGTCGATGGCGGTGCGGTACTGACGCACCAGTACGATCTTGCCGCTCTCGGTCAGTGCCACAACAGCCGCCGCACCCGGATGGCGAACGATATCGCGGGCGCTGCGGCGACCGTTGGGCAGCTCAACCTCAAGACGGTGGACGTCGAGGATCTTGCCCTTCCAGGCGCACTCCTCCGAAAGAATCTTCTCGTGCAGCTCGGCATCGTGCGGGTCGTCATCGCCCAGCACCAGCGCCGGCTCGTCAGCGACCTCGCCACCAGGCTCGCCCTCGGCGTGCCCATACACGCGGCTGTCCTCTTCGACGATCTGCGCGTCCACGAGCTCTTCGTTCTTCTCGTCCATCCGTCTCATTCCTCTCGGATTTTAGGCATCCCAGGCGTCGCGGCCGCGCAGCGCGCGCAGGCCGATGTCGTGACGCAGGGTCTTGCCCTCAAAATCAATCTTCTCGCAGGCCTCGTAGGCAAGGTTGCGGGCGTTCTCAAACGTATCGCCCAGCGCGGTCACGGCAAGCACGCGGCCACCATTGGTCACGAGCTGGCCGTCCACCACGGCAGTGCCCGCGTGGTACACGGTCACGTTCTCCATGGCCTCGGCATCGGCGATACCGGTAATGACCTTGCCTTTCTCGTAGCTGCCGGGATAACCCGCGCTCGTCAGGACAACGGCCACGGCCCACTCGTCGCGCCAGTCGAGTTCAATCTGATCGAGCTCGCAGTTGGCGCAGGCGAGCATGACCTCGACCAGGTCGTTCTTAAGGCGCGGCAGAACGATCTGCGTCTCGGGGTCGCCAAAGCGGGCATTGAACTCCAGCACCTTGGGGCCGGCAGGCGTGAGCATAAAGCCGCCGTACAGGCAGCCGCGGTAGTCGATACCCTCGGCAGCGAGCTCGGCCACGGTCTGCTCCATGACCTTCACCATGGTGGCGTGCTCCTCATCGGTCACGATGGGCACCGGGCTGTAGACGCCCATGCCACCGGTGTTGGGGCCCTTGTCGCCCTCGAGTGCACGCTTGTGGTCCTGCGAGGTGGCCATGGGGCGCACGGTCTTGCCGTCGGTAAAGGCCAGCAGCGAGCACTCGGGACCAACGAGCATCTCCTCGATGACCACGGTATTGCCGGCATCGCCAAAGGTGCCGCCAAAGCACTCGCGCACGGCCTCCTCGGCCTGCTCAAGTTCGGTCGCCACGATAACGCCCTTGCCCGCGGCAAGGCCGTCGGCCTTCACGACCAGCGGGGCGCCCTGCTCGCGCACGTAGGCGAGAGCCGAAGCCTCGTCGGTAAACGAACCATAGGCTGCCGTCGGAATGCCCGCACGCTCCATGAGCTGCTTGGAGAACAGCTTGGAGCCCTCCATCTGGGCGCCCTCGGCACCCGGGCCAAAGCAGGGAATACCCGCCGCGCGCACGGCGTCGGCCACGCCCTTCACGAGCGGGGCCTCGGGGCCGATTACAACCAGGCCGTCCAGTGGAAGATCACCAGCGAAGGGGAGGCAAAATAAATGTTCTCTAAAAAGTTTCAGCGGAAATACGCCCTCACCGACCAGGGCGTGAAAAACACCAAAAAGGGCGCCTTCTGGACGGTCATTGTCAATCTGGTCGTCATGGGCGGCATGGGCATCCTGTACCTGTTGATGTACGGCCTGATGGGAACCCTGACGGACGGAGCGCCGCTGCCCGGCCCGGCGCTCTTTCTTGGGCTGGTAATCGCGTTTGTCATTCTGTCCTTCGTGACCCACCTGCAGCAGTACCACGCCACTTACGGCCTAGTCTATAACGAGGTGAAGTCCACCCGTCTCAGCCTGGCGGAGCGGCTGCGCAAGCTGCCCTTGGGCTACTTCGGCAAGCGGGATCTGGCGGATCTCACCGAGACTCTCATGGGCGATGTGAACCGCATGGAGCAC
>URYT01000179.1 GCA_900552185.1 uncultured Collinsella sp.
CCTATGACCAGGGGGCCTCCGTCGATCCCGTGGCCTCCGCTTACCGGACGGTCAAGGCCTCCAGGATCACCTCCAAGGATGTCTGCTGTGTCTATGGCGCCGGCCCCATCGGACTTTACGCCGTCCAGCTGATCCGGCTCCGGGGCGTCAAAACCGTCATCTGCCTGGATACCGACGCCGGTGCCCAGCGGCTGGAGCTGGCCAAAACCCTGGGGGCCGACTACACCATCAACGTCTCCCGGGAGGACCCCACCAAGTGCGAAAAGTGCGGCTTCACCCATCTGACCCGGGACCCGGACGTGCTGGACACCTGGTTCTCCTCCGCCCTGTGGCCCTTCTCCACCCTGGGCTGGCCCGACGAGAGCAGCGAGGACTTCAAGTACTTCTATCCCACCGATGTGCTGGTCACCGGCTACGACATCATCTTCTTCTGGGTGGCCCGGATGATCTTCTCCGCCTGCGAGCACACCGGAAAGCCCCCCTTCCACACCGTGTTCATCCACGGCCTGGTGCGGGACGACAAGGGCCGCAAGATGTCCAAGAGCCTGGGCAACGGCATCGACCCCCTGGAGATGGCCGACCAGTACGGCGCCGACGCCCTGCGCTTCAACCTGATCACCGGCAACTCCCCCGGAAACGACATGCGCTTCTACACCGAGCGGTGCGAGGCCATGCGTAACTTCGCCAACAAGATCTGGAACGCCAGCCGCTTCCTGCTTATGAACATGGAGGGCTACACGCCCGGCGAGCCCGTCGTGGAGACGCCGGCCGACGCCTGGATGTTCAGCCGCCTGGCCAAGGCCGTCAAGATGGTCACCGAGGGTATCGAGAACTACACCTTTGGCGACATGGCCCGCGGCGTGCAGCAGTTCTTCTGGAACGAGGTCTGCGACTGGTACGTCGAGGTCACTAAGGCTCGTCTGAAGGGCGAGGGCCGTCTGCAGGCGCAGCGCAACCTGATCTTTGTGCTCGACACCTCCATTCGCCTGATGCACCCGCTCATGCCGTTTGTCACCGAGGAGATCTGGGACAACATGCCGGCGAGTGTGCTCGATCTGGACGCCGAGGGCAACGTGAACCGCGCCGAGGCGCTCATGATCGCCAAGTGGCCCGAGCCCGCCGACTACGCCAAGTATGTTGACGAGGACGCCGAGCGCGCGTTTGAGCTGTGCCGCGCCGTTGTTTCCGCCGCCCGCGCCACGCGTTCGCGTTATCGCTTGAGCCCCAAGGCCGAGCTCGACGTGGTCGTACGCGCCGGTGCCGAGGACATCGAGAAGCTCGAGAGCCTGCGCTCGACCATCGAGCCGCTAGCGAACACTGCCTCGCTGGTCATGGGTACCGACGTTGAGAAGCCGGCCGCGAGCATTGCCGTGGTCGATAGTGGCGTCGAGGTCTTTGTGGTACTCGAGGGCAAGGTTGACCTTTCGGCCGAGAAGGCGCGCTTGGAGAAGGAGATTGCCGCGGCGCAGAAGGAGCTCGCCGGCTGCGAGAAGACGCTTGCCAACGAGGGCTTTGTGGCCAAGGCCGCGCCCGCGGTGGTCCAGAAGAAGAGGGACCGTGCAGCTGAGCTCAAGGAGATCCTGGCGGCGCTGACTGCTCAGGTTGCAGACTTCTCGTAGGCGGTACCGGGGGACGCGGTTTGGGGCATTGCTCGCTACTGCGGACAGTCCTGCTCGCACGAAGGCCACATTAAGTGGCCTTCGGCTCGTGCGGAACTTGTATCGAGCAAAGCCCCAAACCGCTCCCATAGCGTTTACGGGGGCGTCCGCTGCCTGGTAGGGCCACTTGGCTGTGACCTTGAGGTCGCTGCAAAGCGGTGTTTGGCTGATATTTTGAATGGGAGGGGCTCGTTGTTGCTTACGGGCCTCTTTTTATGTTGAGGGGACTTTGGCTATGGCGAAGCGTTCTGGGTTGTATTCGGTGCCGTTCTCGTTTGAGTTGCTTTCGTTTGGTGAGGCTGTTGGGCTTGCTGCTGATACAGGGCGGATTTCTGGGGATGCTGGGCCTCTGCTTGAGACGGTTGTCGATATGCTCGATGAGCTGGGGCGTCCGGATGAGTATTTCGATTGCATTCAGGTTGCTGGTACCAATGGCAAGACTTCGACCACGCGTTTTTCGGCTGCCATCCTTCGTGGTGAGGGGTTAAAGACCGCACTGTATACGTCTCCGCAGTTGGTGCGCTATCCCGAGCGCATGGAGGTCGATGGGCGCGTTGTGAGCGATGAGGCGTTTGCTCGTGGCGTTTCTGCCGCCGTCGAGGCGGGGCATCGCGTGAATGCTCGTCGTGTGGCGGCGGGGGAGCGCGCCTATACCATTACCCCGTTTGACCTGCTGACGGCTGCCGCACTGGTGGTGTTTGCCGAGGCTGCAGTGGACGTTGCCGTGCTCGAGGTTGGCATGGGCGGCCGTTGGGACGCCACGAGTGCGACCGATCCCGTCGCCGTTGCCATCACCGGCATCGGGCTCGACCACACGCGCATCCTGGGCGACACGCTCGAGGCCATTGCGGGCGAGAAGGCCGCGGTTATCAAACCCGGGCGCTTGGTTGTTTTGGGCGAGGGCACGCACGAGGCGAGCGTTCAGCGCGTGATGGATGCCCGTTGCCGCGAGTGCGGCGTTGTGCCGCTCGTGGTGAGCCACGCCACGACTAAGGTGCCGGCGCATGTGGGCGATACGGTTGAGTTTAGCTGCATCACGCCGCGCGCGATCTATACGTCGAGTATGGTCAAACCGGCGTATCAACCGCAGAATGCCGCGTGCGCGATAATGCTCTGCGAGGGGTATCTGGGCCGCGAGCTCGACCATGACAAGCTCGATGCGTCGCTTATGGGCTGCCCCACGCCGGGTCGCTTTGATGTGCTAGGAACCGATCCGCTCAAGTTGATCGACGCTTGCCATAACCCCCAGAGCTGCGAGAATTTTGTGAGTGCACTGGACGAGATCGACCCGTGCGTTGAGAATCGCCCCACGCTGCTGTGCGCCGCGCTGGCCGACAAGGATGTGGCGGGTATCGTCGATGTGCTGATCCCAGCATTCCCGCGCGTGGTCGTAACCCAGACCGATTCCGATCGCGCCCTGCCGGCAGAGGAGCTCGCTGCCCTGGTGGACGCGGACAAGCTTGCGGGCGTATACCCCAGCGTATCCGAGGCCCTCGCAGCCTTCGATGCCGCGGGCGAGCCTTTCGTAGCAGCAGGCACCATCACCTTGGCTGGCGAAGTAGCGGGCTTGCTCCGTTAACCCATCCCCTCATCAGTTGCGGTGAAATAGTCCCTGTTTTGGGGGTGCGGACAGAAAGTTGGACCGTGAAGCGGTCCGGACTGGAGGTTCGC
>URYT01000180.1 GCA_900552185.1 uncultured Collinsella sp.
CGGCCTTGACGACCACGGGCAAAGCCTCCTTGGGACTCAGGCGGTAGCGAGCGCGGGTGGAGCGGGCGTCGGACACGACGGCGCGTGCGAGCTCGAAGGAGCGCTCGGCCTCCTCATCGATGAAGCGCTCGAAGGCCTCGGGCTCGGGCCATGCGGCGACCATGAGGGCCTCGGCGCGCTCGATGACGCCATCCTCGTTCATATCCAGCCAGCTGGCGGGCATCTGATCCCAAATGGCCTCGGTGACGAACGGCATGAGCGGGTGCATGAGGCGCATCGACGCATCGAGCACGAAGATCAGGTTGCGCTGGGCCTGCAGGCGCGCCGCATCGTCCTTGAGACGGGTCTTGGTGACCTCAACGTACCAGTCGCAGACCTCGTTCCAGAAGAAGTTCTGGACGCCGCGCGCCATCTCGCCAAAGGTGTACTTCTCAATACCCTCAGTCACCATACGCGTGGCCTTGGCCAGGCGGCTGAACATCCAGGCATCGGCCGCGGTCTCGGCGACGGGCTCGCCCGGGGTGTAGCCATCCATGTTCATGAGCAGGAAACGGCTGGCGTTCCAGATCTTGGTGACAAAGGAGCGGGCCTGCTCGGTACGGGCCGAACCCTTGAGGGCCTTCGTCTTCTTATCGATGTCGGCGTCGAACTTGACGTCCTGGTTGGTGGTGCACAGCGTGAGCAGGTTGTAGCGCATGGCATCGGCACCGTACATGTCGATGAGGTCCATGGGGTTCACGCCGTTGCCCTTGGACTTGGACATGCGGCTGCCGTCCTTGGCCAGGATCGTCGGGTAGATGACGACGTCCTTAAATGGAACCTCGTCCAGGAAGTACAGCGAGCTCATGACCATGCGGGCGACCCACAGCGCGATGATGTCGCGCGCGGTGACGAGCGCCGTCGTGGGGTGATGGCCCTCGAGGAGCTCCGGCTTTTGCGGCCAGCCCTGCGTGGCGAAGGTCCACAGCTGCGAGCTGAACCAGGTGTCCAGCACGTTCTCGTCCTGATGCACGTGATGACCGCCGCACTTGGGGCACACGTCGGTGTCCTCGGTAAGGGCGTCCTCCCAGCCACAGTCCTCGCAGTAGAACACGGGGATGCGGTGGCCCCACCACAGCTGGCGGCTGATGCACCAGTCCTTGAGGTTCTCCATCCAGGTGGTGTAGGTCTGCGTCCAGCGCGCGGGGTGGAAGGTGACCTTGCCGGAGTTGACGGCGTCGAGCGCCGGCCCCTTGAGCTTATCGACAGCCACGAACCACTGCTCGGACAGCCACGGCTCCAGGGCGGCGTCGCAGCGGTAGCAGTGCATGACGGAGTGGTCGTGGTCCTCGACGTGGTCGAGCAGGTCATGCTCCTCAAACCACTTAATGACGGCCTCGCGGCACTCCTCGCGGGTCATGCCGGTGAACTCGCCGTAGCCCTCGACGACCACCGCGTGCTCGTCGAAGATATTGATCTGCGGCAGGTCGTGAGCCTGACCCATGGCGTAGTCGTTGGGGTCGTGAGCCGGGGTGACCTTGACAAAGCCGGAACCAAAGTTGGCGTCGACATGCCAATCCTCAAAAATGGGGATCTCGCGGTTGACGATCGGGAGCATGACGGTCTTACCCACAAAGGCGGCCTTCTCGGGGTCCTTCGGGGAAACGGCGACGCCCGTGTCGCCGAGCATGGTCTCGGGGCGCGTGGTGGCGACGACGATGTAGTCCTGGCCGTTAACCGGCTCGGTCAGCGGGTAGCGCAGGTGCCACAGGTGGCCCTTCTCGTCCTTGTACTCAGCCTCGTCGTCCGAGATAGCGGTAGTGCAGTTGGGGCACCAGTTGACGATGCGCTTGCCGCGATAGATCAGGCCGTCATGGTACCAGTCGCAGAAGACCTTGCGCACGGCCTGGGCATAGTCCTCGTCCATGGTGAAGCGCTCGTTGTCGAAGTCGACGGAGCAGCCCATGCGCTTGATCTGCTCGACGATGATGCCGCCGTACTCGTGGGTCCAGTCCCAGCAGGCGTCGACAAACTTGTCGCGACCGATCTCCAGGCGGCTAATGCCCTCGCTCTTGAGCTTCTTGTCGACCTTGGTCTGCGTGGCGATACCGGCGTGGTCGGTGCCCAGCACCCAGCGCGTGGACTTGCCGCGCATGCGGGCCATACGGACGATGGCATCCTGGATGGAATCATCGGTGGCGTGGCCCATGTGGAGCTTACCGGTCACGTTGGGAGGCGGAATGGTGACGGTGCAGTCGCCCACGCCCTCACGGCGCTTGTAGTAGCCGCCGTCGAGCCACTTCTGCAGGATCGCCGGCTCGTTGGTCGACGGATCGTAGTTCTTGGGCATTTCTTCCATATATCTCTCCCTGTCCCGCCGGCGTGTCCGCCTGCTTGGTTTTCGCTCGGTCAGGTCCTGGCTCGCACGAAGAGCACATTTAGTGCTCTTCGGCTCGTGCGGAATCTACGAAAACCAAGCAGGCTGACACGCCTTAGGTATCGATTACTTCAGTCTGAAGGTACTAACTTGACAATCTCACAGAATAGCACAGGCATACCCGCCGAAAAGGGACAGGTTTATTATGGTAGGTTTTATCAGGGGAAACGACATTTGCCCATATAAAACCAACCAAAATAAACCTGTCCCTAAATGGCAGGCCCCGCGGTGATTGCCACGGGGCCTGGATTCAAGCTATTTACCCGTAGATGCGTTGGGGCTGTTCTTCGCCCTTTACGGAGGCTTCGGTCACGATGACCTTGGTGACGCCTTCCTCGCTGGGCAGGTCGAACATCGTCTGCTGCAGCACGTCCTCGCAGATGGAACGCAGGCCGCGGGCGCCGGTCTTGCGGGCGAGCGCCATGCGGGCGATCTCGTGCAGGGCGGCGTCCTCAAACTCAAGCTCAACGTCCTCGAGCTGGAACATCTTGCGGTACTGACGTACCACGGCGTTCTTGGGCTCGGTTAGGATCGACACCAGGTCGTCCTCGTCGAGCGCCTGCGTCTGGGTGACGACGGGCGTACGTCCCACAAACTCGGGGATCATGCCAAAGGCGTTGAGATCCTGCGGGAGCACCTGATGCAGCAAGTCGTTCTCGTCAACCGAGGTGGGGCCGGCGATCTCGGAGTTAAAGCCCACGCCCTTGTTGCCCACGCGATCGGCGATGATCTTGTCCAGCCCAACAAAGGCACCACCGCAGATGAACAGGATGTTGGTCGTATCGATCTGCAGCAGCTCCTGCTGGGGATGCTTGCGGCCGCCGGTGGGCGGAACACTTGCCACCGTGCCCTCAAGAATCTTAAGCAGCGCCTGCTGAACGCCCTCGCCCGAAA
>URYT01000181.1 GCA_900552185.1 uncultured Collinsella sp.
CTGCTGACGATGCTCACCAGCTACCCCGACTTGTTCCGCACGTATGCCGACCGCATCTGCTCCATCGAGTGGGTCGACCCACGCAACGAGTCGATTGCATGGGCCGTACTGGCGACGCCCCCGGGTACCGATCCTGCGGCCTGCATGGATGCGGCGCGTGCGGTGTGTCCCGAGGCGGCCTCCCTTGTCAGTGCCGGACGCATCTCGGCGACGAGCAAGCACCCCACCGAGACGAACATCGTCTTTATGCTTGACACGCTCGAGCTCTACACCATCAAACGCCGCATGCGTGCCGCACAGGCCAAACTGCGCCAGGACCGCTCACTCGATGATGAGGCCCGCCGCGCGCTGACCGTGCAGGCCGCGCAGGATTCGCAGCGTCAACGCGAGCTGCAAAAGTCGATCGGCGGCGTGGCGGACCCGTTCCGTTTGATCGGTTTGGAGACGGCGGGCGCCGACCAGGCCTAGATGTTGTGGTCAACCAGCGTATTCTCACCTATATCCAGACCTCTTTTTGGGTATAGACGTCACTGTGTGTGCTAAAGTATTGAGTCTGTGGACTATGAAGGGAGAATCTGTGCCAAAAAAGACTGAGAGCACGGGTACTGGGCTGGAATCCTACGTTGCAAAGCTCATGGGCAACGGCTCAAACAGGACTTCGGTAACCGAGGACGAGATTCAGGTCGCCCTGAAGGATATCGATGTAACTGACGAGCAGCTCACCGCGGTGTATTCCGCGCTGCGCAACAGCGGCATCCAGATTATCTCCGCGAGCGGTAACGACGACGCCCCCATGGACGTCGACGATGACGACAACGATACCGATACCGACGACTTTGGTGACGATGACGAGCACGATTCCGGCTCGCTCGACGATCACGAGCTCAAGATGGCCCGTCAGGCCGATGCCGAGATGGGCTCCTCCAAGAGCAAGAAGAAGCGCACCGTGCGCACGTCCCGTTCGCGTTCGCGCGTGCGCGGTATCGACGCCTCCACGGTGATGCTGACGGGCGACCCTGTCCGCATGTACCTCAAGGAGATCGGTAAGGTCGACCTGCTGACCGCCTCCGAAGAGGTCGATCTGGCTATGAAGATTGAGGCGGGAAGCCACTGAGAAGCTCGAGGCCGCCGAGGCGGGTGAGCTTGAGCTCACTCGTTCCGAGATGCGTCGTCTGACCCGTATCGAGAATGTCGGTCTTGAGGCCAAGCAGGCGCTCATTAGCGCCAACCTGCGTCTGGTCGTCTCCATCGCCAAGCGCTATGTCGGTCGCGGCATGCTGTTCCTGGACTTGATCCAGGAGGGCAACCTCGGTCTGATTCGTGCTGTCGAGAAGTTCGACTACCAGAAGGGCTTCAAGTTCTCCACGTACGCCACGTGGTGGATCCGTCAGGCCATTACGCGCGCTATCGCCGACCAGGCCCGTACCATCCGTATTCCCGTGCACATGGTCGAGACCATCAACAAGCTCGTCCGCGTGCAGCGCCAGCTTCTCCAGGACCTGGGCCGCGACCCGACCCCCGAGGAGATCGGTGCCGAGATGGACATGAGCGCCGACCGTGTCCGCGAGATCCAGAAGATTTCGCAGGAGCCCGTGTCGCTCGAAACTCCTATCGGCGAGGAAGAGGATTCTCAGCTGGGCGACTTCATCGAGGACTCCCAGGCCATCGTTCCGCCCGATGCGGCCAGCTTTTCCATGCTGCAGGAGCAGCTCACCCAGGTGCTCGATTCGCTTGCCGATCGCGAGCGCAAGGTTATCGAGCTGCGCTTTGGCCTTGTTGACGGACACCCCCGCACGCTCGAGGAGGTCGGTCGCGAGTTTGGCGTCACGCGCGAGCGCATTCGCCAGATCGAGTCCAAGACCCTGGCCAAGCTCCGTCACCCCAGCCGCAGCAGCAAGCTCAAGGACTATATTGAGTCTTAACCTCGCAAGCAAGAAGCGCCCTCAAGCACATCCGCTTGAGGGCGCTTTCATGTAGTCGTTGGGGACGTTCTTGAATGACTAGTCGTTTAAGAACGTCCCCAATGACTAGGTCGGAAAAATTCTTAAAAAAGTTCTTGCCCTGAGCTGATTCGTCCGTATAATAAACTTCGTTGCTTGAGAGCACGCACCTATTCCTCGGTAGCTCAATGGTAGAGCACGCGGCTGTTAACCGCGCTGTTGTAGGTTCGAGTCCTACCCGGGGAGCCAGGTTGTAAAACCCGTCGCTTATGCGGCGGGTTTTTTCATGCCGCAATCGGCTGTCACGAACGTTACCTTATCAACATTTCGTGTCGAGGATGTAATCGTGAACCCCGCCGCCCTAACATGGCGTGGTCGTTGTAGAATATTGCAATGATTGCTCCCACGACATGGTGCCGCGAGCACCAGAAAAGGAGATTCTTGTGTCTGAGACCATTAACGGCAGCTTGAGCGTCTCGAATGACGTTATTGCCGATATTGCCGGTTATGCCGCGATGACGTGCTACGGCGTCGTCGGTATGGCCGAGCAGCTCCAGGGCGCCGAGAGCGTGCGCCTGCTTGCCGGTCAGCGCCTCCGCAAGGGCGTGCTTGTCTCCGCCGATGAGAACGGCCTCACGGTCGACCTTCACGTTGTGCTCGAGAACGGCGTCAACATGAAGTCCGTCTGCCACAATCTTTCGAGCTCCGTTGCCTTCACCCTGCAGGAGATCGCCCAGATCGATCCCGCCAGCCTTAAGATCGGCATTCACATCGACGCGCTCAAGAGCCGTCTGAACTAGCATCCGAAAACGGAGATTCTAACACCCATGATTGCAAAGACCATTCGCACCTGTTTTCCGATCGCTGCGGCTGCCGTTTCCGACAAGGCCGAGGAGATCAACAAGCTCAACGTCTTCCCCGTACCCGATGGCGATACCGGCACCAACATGTCGCTCACGCTCGCCTCGGTGACCAAGGAGCTTTCTGCTCTTCCTGCCGACGCTGACATGGAAGCCATTGCCGGCGCCATCACCCACGGCTCCCTCATGGGCGCCCGCGGTAACTCCGGCGTTATTACGTCGCAGATTCTGCGCGGCGTGGCCGAGGGCCTTGTCTCTGCCGACGAGCCCATTACGTCCGCCAACATCGCCTTCGCCTTCCGTCGCGCCGTCAAGGTCGCCTTCCAGGCTGTCCGCAAGCCCATCGAGGGCACCATCCTGACCGTCCTGCGC
>URYT01000182.1 GCA_900552185.1 uncultured Collinsella sp.
CCCCGCCGGCAGAACGGGAACGTCCTCATCTGCCGGATTAGGCGAGACTCTCCAGAACACGGCGGAGTTCCTGCTGGACAGCGTGGTCACAGTTGCAGCCTACGACGCGATCGGCAACGGCCTTGAGCGCGGGGCGTGCATTTTCCATCGCGCAACCCGTACCGACAAAGCGAATAATCTCGTAGTCGTTCATCGAGTCGCCAAACGCCATAACCTCATCGCGCCCAATGTCGTAATGCTCCGCGAGCTGCGCGATACCCGAGGCCTTCGACACACCAGGCTGCATGGCATCGATCCACGCGTTGCCCGAAGGCGCAAAGGTAAAGAGCTGACCGAGTTCGCGCTGTAGCACGTACGCACTGTCCATAACGGCACCGTCATCGCAAAAGATACTCGCCTTGATGATATTTACGCTGGGATCGGGCAGCTCCCAAATGCGCTCGGCATTGGGAAGGTCCTTATCGACCTCACGCACGAACTTGCACTCGTCATCGAGCAGGAAGGACTTGGTTCGGTCAAAAAGCGCAAGATGCAGATTGGGAAACGTCGCGACGGCCTGGGCGAGCCTTCGAATCGCCAGGTGCGAATACACCTCACGGTCTACCATTTTGCCGTCGGCGTAGACCTGGGCACCGTTAGCGGCGACAAAGTCCATCTTGTCGCGAACGGGCGCAAAGAACTCGCACAGGCGATCGTAGCGACGACCTGACGATGCGGCGAAATGCACGCCATGCTCGTGTAGCGCCAGAATCAGTTCGTAGGTCTCGGGAGGCACCTGGCCGTTTTCGTCAAGCAGTGTGCCGTCCATATCGGATGCAATCAGTTTGAACATAGAAAAGCTCCCTTCGGGCTTGTTGGAATCGAACGTGTATCCAATTCCAACGTACCCAAAGGGAGCTCAGGTAAGACTCCGCGGGCGCAAACGTTACAAGGACCTGGCAAATAGCTCACGCGCGCCAGGGGTCCCACATTCGCAGCGCCAGGCAACACGTCGAAGAGTGTCGCAGGCGACTAGCCGTTTAAGAACGTCCCCGATGACTAGTCGGCGTAGGTGAAGGTCGTGACGTCGAACATGCCCTCGGGGCGGATGCGGAGCGTCGGGATAACCGGCAGGGGCAGAAAGATGATGCCCATGATGGGGTCGAGCGGCGGCTCAATACCCATAGCGCGTGCCTTGACCATAAAGTCGTCGTGCTGCGCGGCAACGTCCTCGGCCGTGCCTTCGCTCATCAGACCGCCGAGCGCCAGCGGAATGCGCGCCACGACCTCGCCGTTGCGCACCAGCACGTGACCACCCTGGCCCACAGCCTCAACAGCCGCCATCATATCGGCAGCGTTATCACCCACGACGCACACGTTGTGCGAGTCGTGGCCGATTGTGGAGGCAATGGCGCCACCGGTGATGGTGAAGCCACGCACCCAGCCGCGACCGATATGCTTGCCGACAAGGCCCAGGCCCGCAGGACCATCACCGTCGGCGCCCTCGGCCTGCAGCGACACACCGCGGCCGTGGCGCTCGATCAGCATAATGCGACGCAGGCCCTCGGCGCTCTCGGGGCGAACCATACCCGTGATGGCCTTACCCGGCACCACGTCGATCACGGCCTCGCCCGGCTTAAAGGCATAGTCGAATACGTCGAGCGAAAGCTTCGGCAGCTTAACGGACGCGCGCAGCTCGTCGGCAAGGGCTGCGACCTCGGCCATCTCGGGTGCGATCTCGCCCACAAAGGTGCCGTCCTGCGCCACCAGAGCACCGGCGGCGTATACGCGATGCGGAGCCGTGGTGAACGTCAGGTCGTTGAGTACCAGCAGGTCGGCACGCTTGCCCGGGGCGATAGCGCCACGCAGTTCGTGCGGGTCGCGGCAGCCGTGATCCAGGCCAAACGCCTCAGCCGTGGAAAGGGACGCCATGGAGATGGCGACCACGGGGTCGATACCGGCCTCAATCGCCACGCGGCAGGCATTGTCGATCATGCCGGTCGCAAGCGCGTCGGAGGGAGCACGGTCGTCAGTCGCAAAGCAGCAGCGGCGGGCACGGGCAGGATTCTCCAGCAGCATCGGCGACAGGTTGGCCAGGTCATGGCTGCACGTACCCTCGCGCAGCATCACATACATGCCGCGAGACAGCTTGTCGAGTGCCTCCTCGGGAATCGTCGACTCATGGTCAGCGATAATACCTGCTGCGGCATAGGCGTTGAGGTCCTTGCCGGCAACGAGCGGCGCGTGACCGTCAACCTGCTTGGACGGCGTCTGGTTGGCAGCGTCAATGCGAGCGCAGGTCTCGGGATCGGCCATAAAGACGCCCGGCAGGTTCATCATCTCGCCCAGGCCAAAGACATCGCCCGGATGCTCGGCAAAAAACGCCTGCATATCGGCAGCGGTGATGACGGCACCGGCCTGCTCGTCGGGCAGTGCGGGCACGCACGAGGGCATCATGTACTTGATGGAAATGGGCGCGCGACGACCGTCCTCGATCATAAAGCGCAGACCGTCCAAGCCGGAAACATTAGCGATCTCGTGGCTGTCGGCAATAGCGGTGGTGGTACCGCGCGTCGCCGCCATGCGCGCATACTCGGCGGGGCGGATGTTGGAGGACTCGATATGCAGATGCCCGTCAATAAAACCGGGTGCGAGATAGCGACCCTGGCAGTCGATAACCTCGGCAGCCTCGTAGGTACCGGCGGCATCGTCGCGACCATCGTAGAGCACACCGACAATCACGCCATCCTTGACGGCAACGCTACCGGGCGCTACGCGCTGGCCGTACACATCGACGATCTGCGCGTTGGCAAACAGCATGTCGACGGGAACGCGTCCCTCGGCGGCCTCGATCACAGACCTCATGACCTCAACGGACATACATACTCCTTTAACCGTAGAAAAAAGCTGCGGAGCGGACAGGCCTTCACCGCAGCAAACCAATAGCCATTGTATGCCCAAAAGAAGGCCGCCGATAACACCCCTTCCGCTTAACGGCACACGCCGCTTGGCGCAATGGGGGGCTGCCGCTGAGCACCAATACAAGGAGTGTCCCAAAGTGCCAACAACGGGAGCGCCGATGTTTTGGCAACCACAGCGAGCGGGCCGCATTTGAGACAAGGTGACGTGAAACGAAAGGGCGCTGACCTTCTGGTCGCGCC
>URYT01000183.1 GCA_900552185.1 uncultured Collinsella sp.
TGGTCGCGCCCTTGAAGTTGAACGTCAGATTGTCCAAATGCGGCCCGCGCAGCGTCGACTGGTCCGCCGTTCGGTAGAACGGCGGAACCGCCTAACCGCCCAAGTAAGCTTTGCGGACGTTGTCGTCGTGCAGCAGCTCTTGACCAGTGCCGGTCATGGTGATCTTGCCGGTCTCGAGCACGTAACCGCGTGTGGCGATGGAAAGCGCCATCTGCGCGTTTTGCTCGACCAGAAGCACCGTGGTACCGGCCTTGTGCAAGTCCTCGACAATCTGGAAGATCTGTTCGATCAGAATCGGTGCCAGACCCATGGAAGGCTCGTCGAGCATGAGCAGTTTGGGGTTACTCATAAGGGCGCGCCCCATAACGAGCATCTGCTGCTCGCCGCCGGAAAGGGTGCCGGCGACCTGGCGACGACGTTCCTTCAGGCGCGGGAACTGCTCGTAGACGCGCTCCAGGCCCGGAGCCACCGTGGACTTGGGCTGCGTGTAGGCGCCCATCTCCAAGTTCTCCTCGACCGTCATCTGCAAAAAGGCACGACGGCCCTCGGGGACCTGAGCCAGGCCCTTGCCCACCAGCTTGTCGGCAGGCGTATGGGCAATGTCCTCGCCCATAAACTTGATGGAGCCGGTCTTGGAGCGCAGCAGGCCCGAGACAGTCTTGAGCGTTGTGGACTTGCCGGCACCGTTCGCACCGATCAGGGCCACGATCTCGCCCTCGTTGACGTTAAAGGAGATGTCCTTGATGGCGTGGATAGCGCCGTACCAGACGTTGATGTTGTAGACGGAAAGCATCGGCTCTGCCATTTAGTTCTCCCCCTTATCCTGCTTGCCCAGATACGCCTCGATAACGGCGTCGTTGTTCTGGATCTCCTCGGCCGTGCCCTTGGCGATGACCTTGCCAAAGTTAAGCACGCAGATACCCTCGCATATATTCATGACGAGCGACATGTCGTGCTCGATAAGCATGATGGCGATGCCGAAGGTGTCGCGAATCTTAACGATGTTCTCCATGAGCTCCGCGGTCTCGGACGGGTTCATGCCGGCGGCAGGCTCGTCGAGCAGCAGCAGCTTGGGGTTGGTGGCAAGCGCGCGGACGATTTCCAGACGACGCTGAGCGCCGTAAGGCAGCGATCCGGCCTGCTCGTTTGCCAGGTGCTCCATGTCAAAAATGGACAGTAGCTCCATGGCGCGCTCGTGGGCGGCCTTCTCGTGCTTCCAATACGTCGGCAGGCGCAGCACGCCCTCAAAGCCGGAGTAGCGCTCCTGGTTGTGCAGGCCGACCTTAACGTTGTCCTCCACCGTCATGGTGTTGAACAGGCGAATGTTCTGGAACGTACGGGCAATACCCATGCGGTTGACCTGGTAGACCGACTTGCCCGAGGTGTCCTCACCATCGAGCAGGATGGTGCCGTGCGTAGGCTGGTACACCTTGGTGAGCAGGTTGAAGACCGTGGTCTTGCCGGCACCGTTGGGGCCGATGAGACCGGCGATCTCGGTCTTGCCGATAGTCAGGCTAAAGTCATCGACTGCCTTAAGGCCACCGAACTCAATGCCCAGGTGGATGCACTCGAGTGCCGGGCGCTCGCCCAGGTCACGGTCGGGAACGATGGCGCCAGAAGGATACGGGACCATCTTGCCCTTGTTGAACTCAAATTTACTGGGCATCGGCTGCCACCTCCTTCTTGGAAGCAAAGCGGTCCTTGACGCGACCGAAGAACGCCTTGAGCTGCGGGTTGTTGGTAAAGATCATGACCAGGATCAACACGATGGCGTAGATGAGCATGCGGTAGTCCGAGAACTGACGGAGCAGCTCGGGAAGCACCGTGAGCAACGCCGCCGCGATGACGGAACCGCGCATGTTGCCCAGGCCGCCCAGGACCACGAACACCAGAATGAGGATCGACGTGTTGAAGTCGAACTTGGTGGCGGAGAGCTGCGAGAAGTTACCGCCGAAGAGAGCTCCGGCAGCACCGGCGAGGGCAGCGGAAACCACGAAGGCGATCATGCGATACTCCGTGACGGAGATGCCTACGGACTCGGCTGCAATCTTGTTATCGCGCACGGCCATAATGGCACGGCCGGTACGGCTGCGGACCAGGTTGAGCACGATCACGAGTGTGACCATGACCAGGATGGCACCGGCGAGGAAGGTCGAGTACGTCGACACGCCCGAGGCGCCCTGGGCGCCCTTGATGATGGCGGTGCCGTCCTCGAGCAGGTGCAGGTCGTCGATCGTAGAGTTGCCCGTGATGTTAAAAATCACGTGCAGGCCGCGGGAGTCGACGCCCACAATGAGGCAGGTGACGATCTCTTTGATGATCTCGCCAAAAGCCAGGGTCACGATGGCCAGATAGTCGCCGCTCAGGCGCAGGACCGGGATACCAATCAAGAAGCCCAAGATGGCAGCGGCGATAGCGCCGACCACAATGCTGATGATCAGACGCATCGGATCGGACGGAACGGCGCTCTCCAGCGCGACGGCGGTGACGATGCCCGTGTAGGCACCGACGCTCATAAAGCCCGCGTGGCCCAGCGACAAGTCGCCCGCGATGCCGACGACGAGGTTGAGGGAAATGGCCATGACGATATAGGCCGTGATGGGAACCAGCTGACCGGCGATCATGCGCGGAATCATGTGGTTAGACTGCATAAAGAACACGATGGCGAAGGCCACGATGCACATGGCGTACGTGACAAAGTCGTGACGCGTCTGCTTGTCTTTAAGAAACTTCATAACGCTCACCTACACCTTCTCGGGGACGTACTTGCCCAAGAGGCCGGCAGGCTTGACGAGCAGGACGATGATCAAAACACCAAAGACGATGGAGTTGGCAAGGCTCGTGGAAATGTAAGCCTGCGCCATCGCCTCGATGATGCCGATGAGAATGCCACCGACAAAGGCACCGGGGATGGAGCCGATGCCGCCGAAGACGGCGGCGTCGAAGGCCTTGATGCCAGGCATGGCACCCGTCGTGGGCTGCAGCACCGGCGAGTAGGAGCACAGGAGCACGCCGGCGATGGCG
>URYT01000184.1 GCA_900552185.1 uncultured Collinsella sp.
TAACTCACCAGCTGCTCGATATCGGCGACGACGTCCTCCCAGACCTCGTCGACATACTCGGTAACGCTCTGCTCCACCTGATTCATGGACGACCTCCTTACCAATGAGCGACGGGTACGCCCGCCCCTCACATTACGTCTATTAGATAGCGAAAAGTTTAGCAAGCTCGGCCACCGAGTGCACCACTGCATCGGCACCCGCCGCCTCGTGCTCGCCCGGCGCCGCCGCGCCCGAATAGATACCAATGCACGGCACGCCCATTGCGTGCGCGCCCTCCACATCGTTAAAGCGATCGCCGATCATCACGGCATCGTCCGCGGCCGCACCCAAGGCCGCCAACGCGTCGCGAACCGAATCGGCCTTGGTCTCGCGCCCCTGCGGTGGATTCATGCCGACCACGGCCTCAAACTGGCAAATCCCCAGCTCATGCACCATATCGATGCACTTTGCCTCCATGCGTGACGTCGCCACGGCCAAGCGATGCCCCTGCGCGACAAGGCCATCGAGCAGCTCGGGGATTCCATCGAACACGGGATACTTTTCCGGTCCCAGCTCATCAAAAAAGGCACGGTACTCGTCAGCCACCACAAGCGACTCCTCGCGGGAGAAGCCATAAAAGTCGCGAAAGCTCTTCCACAGGGGCGGCCCGATCATGCGGCGCAGGTCACCCATCTGCGCCTCCGAAAACCCGCGCGCGGCAAGCGTCTTGCGCGTCGAGGTCATCACCGCCCGACCCGTATCTGCCACCGTGCCGTCAAAATCAAACAGCACAACCGGCCGCTTGCATATCTCCAGCGCTGCCATCGGCACTCCTCTTCCCCAGTTGATGATTTCCACACCGACACTTCAAACTGTTGACTATTCAACAATTGAACCTAGCAATGTAGAGCAACTCCACTATACTTGTCGCACTTTGCTCTCAGAAGGCGGCGCGCAGGCGCCCCAACGAAAGGTGCAATTATGTCTTTTGCCATCATAACCGACTCCACGTCGGACATCCCCCCCGCCCGCGCCCAAGAGCTCGGCATTTACGTGATTCCGCTACATGTGATTATCGAGGGCGAGGACCTGCTCGACCAGGTGCAGATTACCGCCGAGGAATACGTCGCCCGCATGGCCGGCTCCGAGCAGCTGCCACACACCTCGCAGCCGAGCGCCGGCGAGTTCAAGGCACTCTTTGACCGCGTGCTCGCCGACGGCCATGATAGCGCCATCTTTATCTCACTGTGCAGCGAGTGGTCCGCCTGCTATGCCAACGCCAGCCTGACGGCCGAAACGCACGAACTCGACGTGCGCTGCATCGACTCGCGCACCGGCTCGGGTGCCGAGGGCCTGCTGGTGGAGTACGCGTTGGCCATGCGCGAGGACGGCCGCAGCCTGGACGAGACCGAGGCTCAGATCCGCGCGACGCTGCCCGATGCCCACCTGCTGCTGATTCCGCGCACGCTCGAGAACCTGGTCAAGAACGGCCGCGCGCCCAAGCTCGCTGGCCAGCTGACGCAGATGCTCAACATTCGCCTGGCCGTTTCGCCGGAGTGGAAATCGGGCGAGATCAAGGCCATCAAGAAGGGCCGCGGTGCCAAGCGCATCGTTGCCAACACCATGGCCGATTGCCTCACATTTTTGGCCGAGCATCCGGGCTCCAGCGTGCGCGTGCTCACGACCGGTGCTGCCGAGGAGCAGGAGCTCGTTAACCAAGCGCTCGCAGGCCAAAACTACGTAGACGCCGGCACCGGCCCCATCGGCTGCACCATCGCCACCCATGTAGGCGTCGATGCCATCGCCATCAGCTACTGCCCCCGCTACCAGTCCATCCGCTAGGGGCACCTTTACCACTTGCGGTGGAATAGGGACTTTTTTTGGCTTATCAGCCGCAAATCAATCCCTATTCCACCGCAACTTGGAAATCGGCGATCAGCCCAGCGGACCCTGGAACAGTTCCTCATGCGAGCCCATTCTGACCAGTCGGATCACAGGATTAGTCTTATGCGGCAAGTACAGAACGACCACATCGACCAAACCATCGGATAGGTGGAAATCGATGTGGCCGTTGTAGTTTCCGCCCGGGTTTGAGAGCTCGTGGGCGCCATACTCCGCCGGAAGTGACCCATGAGCCACAAGCTCTGCAACCGCCGCTTTAAACTCACTTTTTAGCTGCGGATGGATGCGCATCGTCCGTTTGTAATCCGCCTTAAACTGAGCCTCGACTTTAATCTAAAACATCGCTAGCCCTCATCGAGGAACGATATAAGCTCATCAGCGTTATTGAATGACGGGCTGTCGTCTGGCAGAATCCCCAACTCATGAGCCTCGGCAATCACCATGGCGCGTCTCGTCGCCTCGTTGGGCACCTCCGCCCTTCCTACAATCTCAAAAGGAATCTTTCGCTGATTTACCAGCTGCCGAACGGCAAGATTGAGATAGGAATTGAGGCTGAGGCCGACCGAATCCAAGAACTCAGTCGCCTGCTCCTTGAGCCCCTCTTCGATTCGAACCGTCGTAGGCTTAACTGTTGCTGTAGACATTTGCGACCTCCTCGCCCTCGTCTTTTACACCAGTATACCCAATATAAATGGCAATCTGATGTTAAATAACATCAGATTGCCATGCGTATTCATGTCGCGTGGGCACGATTGATCTACATCAGCCCGCTCAGGGCGATGTCGACGGCCTCATTGATGTCGTCGGTGATGTGTACGAGCTCGGGATCGAGCGGGCTAATCATACCGGCGTCCATCACCGGGCCGTTAAGCCAGTCGAATAGGCCCTGCCAGTACTCGCTGCCTACCAGTACAAGCGGCATGCGCTTGACCTTATGCGTCTGCACCAGCGTGAGCACCTCGAACATCTCGTCGAGCGTGCCAAACCCGCCGGGAAACACGATGGCGCCCGAGCTGTATTTGACGAACATGGTCTTGCGCACAAAGAAGTAACGGAAGTCCATGCCGAGGTTCACGTATTTATTGAGCCCCTGCTCGTGCGGCAGCTCAATGCCCAAA
>URYT01000185.1 GCA_900552185.1 uncultured Collinsella sp.
AGCGCTTCCCTGACACGGAAGAGGTCAGAAGTTCAAATCTTCTAACGCCCACCAAGTGTTCGCAGCTCAGAGGCTTCGCCTCTGGGCTGTTTTGTTTTTTGCCACCAAGCGCGCCGCCAAATAAGTCATCAAATATTGATCCAAGGTCCGTACGCGATGGTCTTCGCATCCCGTAGGGGTGCCGGCAGATTGCATGTGTCCTGGCCCATCATGACCGCAACATGTTGGTCAAGGACAATCTTTTGGATTCTTTTGGCGTGAGCGGCTTGGTTTTGGTGCTATTTGGCGACGGCACGGTTGAGGGGGTTTCAAAACTGCTGTGCAGGTAGTTGGGTTGATAACGTTTTAGCAGTCTGCCAAGAGGCCTTCATTTATAATGCGTCTGCAAATTGACCAATTGCTTTGACCTGCTGAAACACTATATGTTGTGTTTGACCTAAAAAAAGAATACAGGATATAGATGCCTCTTTGTCGTATGATAGATGACGGACAGAGAACGAGGACCTTATTCGCCCCATTTGGATGGATCTTTGAGCCCCTTGATTGGCTGCGAGGATTGTCCGCATGAGGGCCTATGGTTATCGAGAACACAGATTGCGCAACGGCGCCGCAAGACAGGGCCAAACCCTGCCGGGCATCGTTTGGCTCTGAAGCGCAATGAGGCTACGATGCGAAAGAGGCAAGAGGATGAAGATCATCAAGCGCAGCGGCACCGAGGTTACCTTTGACATCGATAAGATCGTCAATGCGATCCGCGCCGCAAACTTGGAGGTCGAGGAAGGCTCTCGCCTTACCGACCGCCAGGTGATCTATGCGGCACAAAACGTCGCCGAGGCATGTGAGAAGGCCGGCCACACCGTATCGGTCGAGGAGATCCAGGATCTGGTCGAGGATGAGATTATGCGTCTCGACTGCTACGAGGTTGCCCGCCACTACATCATCTATCGCTATGTTCAGAGCCTGAAGCGCCAAAAGAACACGACCGACGACAAAATCCTGTCGCTGATCGAATGCAACAACGAAGAGGTCAAGCAGGAGAACTCTAACAAGAACCCGACCGTCAACTCCGTTCAGCGCGACTACATGGCCGGCGAGATTTCCAAGGACCTGACGCAGCGCGTGCTGCTGCCCCAGGAGATCGTGGATGCCCACAACGAGGGTCTGATTCACTTCCACGATTCGGACTACTTCGCCCAGCACATGCATAACTGTGACCTGGTGAACCTGGAGGATATGCTCCAGAACGGCACCGTTATCTCGGGCACGCTGATCGAGAAGCCGCACAGCTTCTCGACTGCTTGCAATATCGCGACGCAGATTATCGCCCAGGTTGCTTCCTCGCAGTACGGCGGCCAGTCAATTTCGCTGACCCATCTCGCCCCGTTCGTTGAGGTGAGCCGTCAAAAAATTCGCGGCGAGGTCGCTCGCGAGCTTGAGGAGCTCGGTGTTTCGGCATCTGCCGAGAAGGTTCGCGAGGTCGTTGAGGATCGCCTGCGCGATGAGATTCGTCGCGGCGTCCAGACGATTCAGTATCAGGTCGTGACCCTTATGACCACGAATGGCCAGGCGCCGTTCGTGACGGTCTTTATGTATCTTAACGAGGCTCGTACGCCTCAGGAGAAGCACGACCTTGCCATGATCGTGGAGGAGACGCTTCGCCAGCGCTACGAGGGCGTTAAGAACGAGGCTGGCGTGTGGATTACCCCGGCATTCCCCAAGCTTATCTATGTGCTCGAGGACGATAACGTTCACGAGAATTCCCCGTACTTCTACCTGACCCAGCTGGCTGCCAAGTGCACCGCCAAGCGCATGGTGCCCGACTACATCTCTGAGAAGAAGATGCGTGAGCTCAAGCTGTCTAAGGGTGAGACCGCCGGCAATGGCGATTGCTACACCTGCATGGGTTGCCGCAGTTTCCTGACGCCCGATCGCTCGGGCAACGGCTTTAACAACGTTGCCAACGCGCTCAACTATGACCCGAGCAAGCCTAAGTACTACGGTCGCTTTAACCAGGGCGTTGTGACCATCAACCTGCCCGATGTCGCACTGAGCTCGCATCAGGACATGGACAAGTTCTGGAAGATCTTCGACGAGCGCCTTGAGCTGTGCCATCGTGCCCTGCTGTGCCGTCATGAGCGCCTGATGGGCACGCTTTCGGATGCCGCACCGATTCTGTGGCAGTACGGCGCCCTGGCGCGCCTTAAGAAGGGCGAGACGATCGACAAACTGCTCGTGGGCGGCTATTCCACCATCAGCCTGGGGTATGCCGGTCTGTATGAGTGCGTCAAGTACATGACGGGCCACAGCCACACCGAGAAGGAAGGCACGCCGTTTGCCATGGCCGTCATGCAGCACATGAACGACAAATGCGCCGAGTGGAAGGCCGAAAGCGATATCGACTTCTCGCTGTACGGCACCCCGCTTGAGTCGACGACCTACAAGTTCGCCAAGTGCCTGCAGCGCCGTTTTGGCATTATTCCGGGTGTGACGGACAAGGGCTACATTACCAACAGCTACCACGTCCATGTGTCCGAGGAGATTGATGCTTTCGATAAGCTCAAGTTTGAGGGCATGTTCCAGCAGCTTTCGCCGGGCGGTGCCATCTCCTACGTCGAGGTTCCTAACATGCAGGACAACCTTAAGGCTGTCATTCGCGTGATGCAGTACATCTACGACAACATCATGTATGCCGAGCTCAACACCAAGAGCGATTACTGCCAGGTGTGCGGCTATGACGGCGAGATCAAGATTGTCGAGGATGACGGCAAGCTGGTGTGGGAGTGCCCCAACTGCGGCAACCGCGATCAGGAGAAGATGAATGTCGCCCGTCGTACGTGTGGCTACATCGGTACTCAATTCTGGAACCAGGGTCGAACCGAGGAGATCCGCGACCGCGTGCTGCATCTCTAATACCGCTCCGGGGCTGAACCGAGAGGGCCGCTTGGGCATTTGCTCGCTATTTCGGACAGTCCTGCGCAAGACGAAGGCCACATTAAGT
>URYT01000186.1 GCA_900552185.1 uncultured Collinsella sp.
AACCCCGCAACCGTCAGCGCCATCGACGAGCTCTACACACGCTGCGGCATCGCCCATACCGTCGAGAGCGACATTGCGCACCGCATGTGGGCCAAACTCATGCTCAACGACGGCATCAACCAGACCTGTATGGCCTACGGCGGGACCTACGGAAGCGCCACGGAGCCGGGCTCCGAGCAGCGTCGCTGCTTTGTTTCCGCCATGCGCGAAACGCTTGCGGTCGCCAACGCCGAGGGCATTGAGCTGACCGAGGCAGACCTGACGCAGATGGTGCACCTCATCGAGGGAATCGACCCCGTCGGTATGCCCTCGATGGCGCAGGATCGCATCGCACAACGAAAAACCGAAGTCGAGGAGTTCGCTGGCACCATTTGCCGCCTAGCTACCAAACACGATATCCAAGTGCCGCAAAACGATTGGCTCTACCAGAGGATTCGCGAAATAGAAAGCAGCTGGTAGCCTCGGCCGCATCGCGATGTGCGCAATACAAGCAGACAGGCCTTCGCGAGGATTCCGTCATTCGCGAAGGCCTGTTGCATTTAGCTCGAGGCTAAAACTGAGGCTTATTTTGCGATTCCGGAACCTCGTCCTCGTCATCGCGGCAAAGCAGCACGCCGGCGCTTCCCAGCAGCGCCGCTGCAATCAAGGCGCCCACAATCACAGGAGCGGCGCCCGTAGCGGACTGCAAGCCGACAGTTAGCGCCGCCGTCGGACCAAGGCATCCGATCAAAAGGGCAACGACGGCAATAGCGACATCTCGAGCGTTCATGGAACCACTTCCTCCACGAGAAAGACCCTATTTCTCATGAACTAGTGTGCCCCGCGCCCATATGCGCGGCGTACTGCCACGGTAAGCACTCTGTTAACTCAAGCACGCATAAAAAACGGGCGCCCTTACGTTGCCCAAAGGCTCGGTAAAGACGCCCGCCCGTCATGTCCTATTGGCTTATGGTAGATTACCAACCGGTATAGTAGTCGGTGGTTCCGGCGGCGCAGCCGGAGTCATAGACCTTGCACTCGCCCTTGGAACCGGTAAACGTGGAGCCTTGGGCCTTATCACCCGCGGCCACGACGTAGTAACCATCGGAATCGCGCCAAAAGCCCTCGGAATCCTGCGTCCATTCGCCCGTGCGGTGGTGATACAACACGTTGCTGCTGTAATAAGTCTCGCGGCGGCCATTATAGTTATTGACGCCGCTCGAGCGCGTCAGGCCCGAGCCGTTCGCGTAATACGCAGCAGACGCGTAAGACGAGCCGGAGCCGGCGTTGTAATACGAAGCCTGAACGGCCTCAGCGGCCTCGGCGGCTTCCGCCTCGGCGGCCGCAGCCTCGAGCGCCTCGCGCTTGGCATCCTCAAGCGTGGAGCGAAGCTCGTCGAGCTCGGTCGACTTGGCGTCGACCTCCCCCATCGTCAGCAGGCTACCCGCGCCGTCGATGCATTCTTGAAGCACGGCGCGCTCGCCATCGGTGGCATAGTCGCCATACATGTTCATGATAATTTGAGCGCGAACTTCCAAAGAGTCGCGCTTGGCCCCCATGGAGGCGTTCCACTCCTGCATGGAGCCAAAACCGTCGCCGCGATAATCGACGGGCTGCATCAACGTGGTCTCGGAGGGCGCGGACCCAACCGCGTCGGACAGCGTCGCCGCGTGGGCCTCGGTTACGCCGGCACCCACCAAAAGCGCCACGGCAAGCGTGGCAGAAAGGGCGGCGGCCTTCGGTTTTCGTGAATCGATCATCATGTAGCTGGAAACCTCCGTAGTGCGTTTTTGCTGCGTTTGAGCTGTGTGATTCGATCGCGCTGCATAGTACCCCGAGCAAATCGCGACCTGCGGTTTTACTCAAAAGGCGCACGTCAATTGCGTAAAACTCACATCCTCTCAACAGGAGTTTTCCACAACTCGAATGCATAAAGCGTGCCAAAAACCCTGTTTTTGCACCCTCTCTATGCAAAAAAGGCGCCTGTGCGACCATTGTTCGCACAGGCGCCTTGAGCAGGCATTTTATGCAGTTATACCTATCGAGTCGCAAGGGGTCCTTGCACAAGTCGCCTTACTCGTCCAGCGCGGCGAAGGCCTGTTTCAGATCCCAAATGATGTCCTCGGCGTTCTCGGTACCGATGGAAAGACGGATCGTGGAGGGCGTGATGTTCTGCTCGGCGAGCTCCTCGGCAGAGAGCTGGGAGTGCGTGGTGGTAGCCGGGTGCACGACGAGCGACTTGACGTCGGCCACGTTGGCGAGCAGCGAGAAGACCTGCAGGTGGTCGATGAACTTCCAGGCAGCCTCCTGGCCGCCCTTAATCTCGAAGGTGAAGATCGAAGCGCCGCCGCGGGGGAAGTACTTCTGATAGAGCTCATGGTCGGGGTGCTCGGGCAGGCTCGGGTGGTTCACCTTGGCAACGTGGCTGTCGCCGGCAAGGAACTCAACGACCTTCTTGGTGTTCTCGACATGACGGTCAACGCGCAGCGACAGAGTCTCGGTGCCCTGGAGCAGGATCCAGGCGTTGAACGGGCTGATGCAGGCGCCCTCGTCACGCAGCAGGATGGCGCGGACATAGGTTGCGAAGGCGGCGGGACCGGCAGCCTCGGCAAACGAGACGCCATGGTAGGAGGGGTTGGGCTCGGCGATCTGCGCATACTTGCCGCTCGCCTTCCAATCGAAGTTACCGCCGTCGACGATCACACCGCCCAGCGAGGTGCCGTGGCCGCCGATGAACTTGGTTGCGGAGTGGACGACGATGTTGGCACCATGCTCCAGCGGACGGAACAGATACGGGGTGCCGAAGGTGTTGTCGATGACCAGAGGCAGGCCGTGCCGGTGGGCGAGCGCTGCGATGGCGTCGATGTCGGGGACATCGCTGTTGGGGTTGCCCAGGGTCTCAATGTAGATGGCCTTGGTGTTGGGCTGGATTGCATGTTCCACGGCGGCGAGGTCGTGGACATCCACAAAGCTGGAGTTGATGCCGTAGAGTGGCAAGGTG
>URYT01000187.1 GCA_900552185.1 uncultured Collinsella sp.
TCCTGCAGGGCGATGACGTCCATGCCCATGTCGTTGGCGCTACCGTGACCCTGCTGGTCCTCACGCACCGCCTCGATGGCGCTCACGTACGTGTTGGCGGCAGACATCGCCGTCACGCAGGTCACGCCGCGGCGCACTGCCTCGGTACGCAACAGATAGCCGTCGCCACGCGAACCTGGGCCGTACGGCGTGTTGACGATCACCGCAATCTTGCCATCGGCGATGAGGTCGCCGATGTTGGGGCGCTCGCCGTCATGCGGGCCGCTAATCTTCTCCACGACCTCGCACGTCACGTTGCCGCCACGCAGCACGCGCGCCGTACCCTCGGTGGAGCAGATGTCAAAGCCCAGGTAGCGCAGGATACGCGCGACCGAAAGGATGTGGCGCTTGTCGCGATCGCACACGCTAATGAACACCTTGCCGGCGCTCGGGTCGGGCAGCTTGTAGTCGATCGCCAGCTGCGTCTTGGCGTATGCCTCGGGATAGCTCTTGGCGATACCCATGACCTCGCCCGTCGACTTCATCTCGGGACCCAGGATAACGTCGGCGCCCGGGAAACGACCCCAGGGCATAACGGCTTCCTTCATGCAGAACCAATCGAGCTGACGCTCGTCGCTCGGCAGGCCCAGGCTGGCGATGGAATCGCCCGCCATGATACGCGCCGCACACTTGGCCAGCGGCACGCCGGTGGCCTTGGAGATAAACGGCACGGTGCGGCTGGCACGCGGGTTGGCCTCGATCACGTAAACGGTCTCGCCCTTGATGGCGTACTGCACGTTAACCAGGCCGCGTACGCCCAGCGCCATCGCGATGCGGCGCGTGGTCTCGCGAAGCTTTGCCTGCAGGCTCTCGCTAAAGCTGAACGGCGGGATGCAGGTCGCAGAGTCGCCGGAGTGAATGCCGGCCTCCTCGATATGCTCCAGAATGCCGCCGATGTAGACCTCTTCGCCATCGCACAGGGCGTCGACATCGGACTCGATCGCACCCTCCAAGAAGCGATCCAGATACACCGGGTAGTCGGGGCTAATGCGTGCAGCCTCGGCCATATAATCGCGCAGATGCTCGGCATCGTAGGCGATCATCATGCCGCGGCCGCCCAGCACGTAGCTCGGACGCACCAGCAGCGGGTAGCCAATATGCGCGGCGACGGCCTCGGCCTCCTCAAACGAGGTTGCCTGGCCCGCCGGCGGATACATAATGCCCAGCTTGTCGAGCAGGGCGGCAAAGCGCTCGCGGTCCTCGGCAAAGTCGATGGCATCGGGCTTGGTGCCCATGATGTTCACGCCGCTCTCCTCGAGCATGCGCGCCAGCTTAAGCGGGGTCTGGCCGCCAAGCGTCACCACGACGCCATCGGGGCGCTCAACGTCGATAACGTCCATGACGTCCTCGTAGGTGAGCGGCTCAAAGTACAGGCGGTCGGACGTGTCGTAGTCGGTCGAAACGGTCTCGGGGTTGCAGTTGACCATGATGGTCTCGAAGCCGCGGGCCGCCAGCGCATAGCTCGCGTGCACGCAGCAGTAATCGAACTCGATACCCTGGCCAATGCGGTTGGGGCCGGCGCCCAGGATCATCGCCTTGGGCTTGTCCGCCGGCGTGGTCTCGTCGGGAGCCACGCACTTCTTGGCATCCGGGCTCGTGCGGTAGATGTTCTCGTACGTCTTGTAGTGGTACTCCGTGGCGCTCGAGAACTCCGCAGCGCAGGTATCGACCGTCTTCATGCTGGGAACCACGCCCAGACCCTTGCGATAGGCGCGCACAAAGCGCTCGTCCGAGCCGGTCAGCGCGGCAATCTCGGCATCGCTCGTGCCGTACTGCTTGAGCAGGCGCATCGCGTCGGCGTCGATATCCTCCACACGCAGGTCGCGGATGCTCTCCTGGACCTGCACCATATCGTTGATACGGTTGAGGTACCACGGATCGATACCGCAGATGGCATGGATGCGAGCGATGTCCCAGCCACGGCGTAGGGCCTCGACCACAAAGAAGATGCGATGCTCGGTCGGGGTTGCCACGGCCTGAGCAAGCTCGTCGTCGCTCAGCTTATCGGCACCCTCTTTGCCACCGGCGCAAATGCCCTGGTGGCCATCCTCCAGCGAGCGCATGGCCTTGCCAAAGGCCTCCTCAAAGGTGCGGCCGATCGCCATAATCTCGCCCACGGCCTTCATGCGCGTGGTGAGCGTGGGGTCGGTACCCTTGAACTTCTCGAAGGCAAAGCGCGGCACCTTGACCACACAGTAGTCGATCGTGGGCTCAAAGCAGGCGGGCGTAGCCTTGGTGATGTCGTTGACGATCTCGTCGAGCGTGTAGCCCACAGCCAAGCGCGCGGCGGCCTTGGCAATGGGGAAACCCGTGGCCTTGGAAGCGAGGGCGGACGAACGGCTCACGCGCGGGTTCATCTCGATGACGATCAGGCGGCCGGTGTTGGGATTCACGGCAAACTGCACGTTGGAGCCACCGGTCTCAACGCCGATCTTCTCCAAGATGGCGAGCGAGGCGACACGCATGCGCTGATACTCAAGGTCGGAGAGCGTCTGCGCCGGCGCCACGGTGATGGAGTCGCCAGTATGCACGCCCATGGGGTCGAGATTCTCGATGGAGCACACAATGATGCCGTTGCCAGCATGGTCACGCATGACCTCCATCTCGTACTCTTTCCAGCCCTCGATGGACTCCTCGACCAGCACCTCGTGGGCGGGCGAGAGCTCGAGGCCCTGGCTCACGATGGAGACGAGCTCCTCGTGAGTGTGAGCGATGCCGCCGCCGGCGCCGCCGAGGGTAAAGCTCGGGCGCAGTACGCAGGGATAGCCCACGCGCTCGGCGATAGCCTCGGCGTCGGCCACGCTGTAGGCATAGCCCGAGCGCGCGACCTCCAGGCCGATCTCGGCCATGGCCTCGTTAAAGAGCTTGCGGTCCTCGCCGCGCTCGATGGCGGCCAGGTC
>URYT01000188.1 GCA_900552185.1 uncultured Collinsella sp.
GAACCTCCAGTCCGGACCGCTTCACGGTCCAACTTTCTGTCCGCACCCCCAAACGACCACGCCGGCCTCAAAGAACACCGTGGTGCCGATGACCAGACCGGTAATGCCCAGTGCCCAGCTAGAGTGACCCTGCCCAAAGGTATCGATGAAGGTTTGGGCAATTTTCTTGGCGCCGCCGCTCTCTTCAAGAATCTGGCCAAACATCGAACCCAGGCCAATGAGCAGGGCAATGTTTTGCAGTGTGGTGCCCACGCCCTTGGTGACAGTGTCCGCCACCAGGTCGAGCGGCATACCGGCACCGATGCCGATCGCGAGCGCCGAGACCATCATCGAAAGCACGGGATGCAGCTTGAACTTGATGATGAGCGCAAGCAGCAGCGCGATGCCCACGATGGCGGCGATGACCAGCCTGGTGGGATCAGCCATAAACGTTGGGTCTGACATCTTTCCTCCAATTCATCAGACCTTTTGAATTCGTCTGATGACTATAGCGTGTTTTGGAAAGGTCTGATGTTTCATTTTGAAATTTGCTCGAAATACATCTGATGTATTCGGTAAACGGTCGTATTTGCGCTGCGAACGGTATATCTAAGCTGCCCGACTTAAATCCAGCGGCCAATATTGCATCCGTGGTGCGCTAAAATAGCTCAGATGAATTTTGTAATGAAAGGTATAGCTATGGCCCGCGCCGAATCGGGACTCCCCGAGCAAATATCGGAGAAAATCATTCAATTGATTCTGGATGAACACCTTGAGCAAGGCGATCGCCTGCCTAAGGAAACCGTGCTGGTCGAGCGCTTGGGCGCCGGCAGGAGCACCGTGCGCGAGGCCATGAAGTTACTGCAGTCGCGCAATATCGTGCGCATTAAGCAGGGTTCGGGCACCTATGTGGCGTCAAACCCCGGCGTTGCCGACGACCCGCTGGGCTTTACCTTTATCGACGACAAGCAGCGTCTGGCGCGCGACCTACTCGAGGTGCGCTTTATGATCGAGCCGCAGATGGCACGCATGGCAGCCGAGCACGCAACCAACGACCAGGTCGTCTGTATCAAAGAGCTCTGCGACGAATCCGAGCGCCTGGCCGAGGCCGGTGAGGATTACTCCGCCGCCGACACCGCGTTCCACAATGCCATTGCCGAGAGCTCCGGAAACCTCGTCGTTCCCCGCCTGATGGGCGTGCTCAAGGCGTCTGTTTCCCTGTTTATTGACGTGACCGGCAAAAAGCTAGTTGAGGAGACCATCCGCACCCACCGTGGCGTGGCCGATGCCATCGCCGCGCGCAACCCCACCGCAGCGCACGACGCGATGTATTTGCATCTGGTGTACAACCGCAACATGATCGCAGAAGGCGCGCAGGCACAGAGCGAATAGAGGTCCGCACGGCAGGGGCTTTTCTGCCGTTCACCTTTTAAAAGTGAACGTTCACCTGATTTTAGGAGAATCTGATTTTTAAATCCTCCTCTTCTCCTATACTGACCTTGTATGAAAAGCAAGACTTATATAGATGAACGTTTCTTTTGAAAGGATCGCTATGTCTGATCTTATGGACAGCTTCCGTCTGGACGGCAAGGTCGCACTGGTAACCGGCGCCACCTATGGCATTGGCATGGCTATTGCCGAGGCGCTCGGAGAGGCCGGCGCCAAGATCGCCTTTAACGCACGTCACGCCGACAAGGTAGCCGAGGCCGAGAAGCACTACCGCGAGCTGGGCTTTGACGCTCACGGCTATGTTGCCGATGTCACCGACGAGGCCGTCGTCGCCGAGCTCATCGCCAAGATCGAGGCCGACTTTGGCACCACGCCCGATATCCTGGTCAACAACGCTGGCGTCATCCAGCGTACCCCGATGCTCGACATGAGCGCCGAGGACTTCCGCCGCGTCGTCGATATTGACCTCAACGCACCGTTTATCGTGTCCAAGGCCTGCCTGCCCGGCATGATCGCCAAGGGCCACGGCAAGATCATCAACATCTGCTCGATGATGAGTGAGCTGGGCCGCGAGACCATCGCCGGCTATGCCGCCGCCAAGGGCGGACTCAAGATGCTCACCAAGAACATCTGCTCGGAATTTGGCGAGGCCAATATCCAGTGCAACGGCATTGGGCCCGGCTACATCGCCACGCCGCAGACCGCACCGCTGCGCGAGAAGCAGCCCGATGGCAGCCGTCACCCGTTTGACCAGTTCATCATTGCCAAGACGCCGGCCGCCCGTTGGGGCACGCCCGAGGATCTGAAGGGCCCCGCCGTGTTCTTGGCTTCCGACGCGTCGAACTTCGTCAACGGCCACATCCTCTACGTCGACGGCGGAATCCTCGCATACATTGGAAAGCAGCCTCAATAAGCGTCGCCGCAACTGCCCACATCAGGTTTCATCCACTCGTTTTTCATTTGAGTTGCGGTGAGATAAGGATTGGTTTTGGCTTCTATCAGGCAAAACAGCCCGTATTTCACCGCAAGTTAGAAATAGAAAGGTAATTCGCAATGAAGATCGCTCTGATCAATGAGAACTCCCAGAACTCCAAGAACCCCATGATCGAGGCTGCCCTTAAGAAGGTCGTCGAGCCCATGGGCCACACTGTCTTTAACTATGGCATGTATGCCGACGCCGACTCCAAGCCCCTCACCTACGTGCAGAACGGCATCCTTGCCGCCGTGCTGCTGAACTCCGGTGCTGCCGACTACGTCGTGACCGGCTGCGGCACCGGCGAGGGCGCCATGCTCGCCTGCAACTCCTTCCCCGGCGTGCTGTGCGGCCATGTTGCCGACCCGCTCGATGCCTACACCTTTGCCCAGGTCAACGACGGTAACGCTGTCGCCATGCCCTTCGCCCTCAAGAACGGCTGGGGCCAGGAGCTCAACCTCGAGTACACCTTTGAGAAGCTCTTTGGCTTTGGTTCGGGCAACGGCTATCCTGCCGAGCGCGTTGAGCCCGAGCAGC
>URYT01000189.1 GCA_900552185.1 uncultured Collinsella sp.
CCAGGTCCCGGACAGCCATGCGCTCAGGTTGGTGAGCAGCGCGCCGCGCTTGCCATAGGTGCCGTCATTGAGGGCAGCGGCGTAGGCCTCGGCGGCCTCGGCATACATGCCCAGGTGCATCAAGGCGTTGCCACGAAGGTGATCGGCCTCGCCCATAATCTCATCGGGAGTCTTTGCCGCCCCAAGCATCTGGGCTGCAGCGGAAAAATCACCCGCGCGGTAAGCGGCGCGGCCCTGTTGGATCAGCTGGCTATTCAAGGAAGTCCCCTTTACTCGTGAACGATCTCGACATGGACGATCTCGTCGCCGGCACGCAGCTGCGAAATCACATCGAGACCCTCGACCGTGGTACCAAAGACGGTGTAACCGGAATCGAGGTTATGCTGGGCGCCCAGGCAGAAGTAGAACTGCGAACCCGCGGAATCGGGGTCCATGGAGCGTGCCATGGCAAGGGCACCATCGACATGGCTGTTGCGCGGATTGGTGGCAAACTCGCCCTTGATGCAGTAGCCGGGGCCACCGGTACCGGGCATGCCGTCGGGGCCCTCAAGACCAGCGGCGACGTCGGCGCCGGACATATCGCGGGTATTGGGGTCGCCGCCCTGGATGACAAAACCGGGCACATAGCGATGGAACTTAAGGCCATCATAGAAGCCCATCGTAGAAAGCTCGCAGAAGTTCGCGACATGAATGGGAGCGCCCTCGCCGTCAAACTTGACCTTGATGGTACCCTTCGACGTCTCGATAACGGCGCACTCGTCGCCGGCAAGCTGATACTCGGGCGTGTAGAGCTCTTTCTTAAAACCAAACATGTGGTTCCTTCCTCGTGCGTTTAAAGCATATTTGTACGAATTGTAGCAATAAGCATGCGCTTACATCAATTGCGCACGTAGGTTATGCCGACTATGGCGAACTAATTTTAGGAACGCTGCTGCGGCTTCCAGGAGCCCACGTTGGCGTCGTACTGGTTCAGCGCGCTGTTGCCGCCCTGCGCGATGGGCGCCAGGATCTCGCTTTGGTGGGAACTCATCGACTCGCCATCGGGAATGGCCAGCGAGATGTCCCAGCTCTGACAGATCACGTCGACACGCTCGAACATCCACTCGGCAAGCTGCTTTAAGTGGGCGATGTCGTCCGCATAGACCGTATCGTCCTGATACTTAAGGTTGTTGAGCTCATCTTGCGTCTTTTTGATCTGGTCGCGCAGGGCGTAGGCACTCTGCGACAGCTCCTGACGGGTGGACAGCGGCGTTCGAAGATAGCCGTTGTTAAAAGAATCGATGACCTCGCCGATCTGGTCCTCGTCACCGTAGGACACGATGGTCTGATACAGACCGTCGAGCCTGGTATAGAGCTGATCATCGGTGAGCACGGTTTCTTCCTGGACCACCTCGGCAGAATCGTCCTGCTTGGTATCGTCCTCAGTCGCCTCACCCTTTTGGCGCGTAGGGAAGGTCGTCTGCGCGGCCTGGCCAAACTGGTCATAGAAGCCGGGCATAACACCCATGGGATCGGTCGTCACGAACCAATAGGCACCGCCACAAACGACAGCAAGGACCGCGATGACGATGAGCGGCTTGGGGATATGACGCTTGTGCTTGTGATAGGCGTCCTCGTCGGGATGCACTTTGCGCTTGGGTTTTTGAGCATCGTCATGCAGGGAAACGGGCGTGGGAATATCGACCTTGGGAATACCGAAATCCTTATTGAAAGCCGGCAGCACGCAGGTCTCGTTAGGATCGGCGGCGTCCGAAAGAACCGCGGCAGCCGAGGCAGGCGCATGCGGCACCTCGGTATCGATCTGCTCTTGCGTTAGGCGCGGAAAGCCCGCCGTGCGGCCCGCTGCCAGGTCGGATGCGGCCGCGTCCTCGGAGAGGATACCCGGAGCGGGGCGTCCGCATTTGGGGCACGTACGATCATGCGGAGAAAGACGGGCACCGCAGCCCTCACAGAACACGAACTCGGTGTGCTCGGGGCCATCGCCCGGACCCACATAGGCGTTGCAGTAGGGGCAGAACGAGGCGCCGTCCTCGATAGTCTTAAGGCAATGCGGGCAGATCACGGCATCCTCTTTTCGAAGCAATTCAAACAATCGAGGTTAGAGCATAACATCGCCACGGCCCCACAGGAACAAGGCACCAATTCAACATCGCCAGGGCGCGTAGCTACTTCTTCTTTTTGCTTGGCATCGAGACCTTGATGCCTTGGGCGAACTTGGTCACGCGAGAGCGCTTGGCTCCGGCACTCTTCTTTTTCTTGGGCTGGGCCTGGGCCACGCCCTCGGGTGCGCGGGCCTCGGCCTCGCGAGCGGTGCGATCTTCGCGGCGCTGCGCCATGTCGGCGGCGACGCGCTTGGCAAAACGCTCGGCCGTCGAACCCGTCGAGCTCACCTTGCCGCCACCGCGACCCAGGTGGACGCGCACACCACGGCCAAAACCAGTTGCGGCATGACGACGACGCGGCTTGAGCGAATCCATCATCGTGGCGAGCTTAAAGAACACCGAGCAGGTAAAGACCACGATAACAGCCAAGATAACCATCTGGCCCATCGACAGGTTGGCAATAGACAGCAGCTCCGGGAATCCGATAACGCCCACCAGGATGCCGGCGACTACAAACACAAAGAGCACCACACGTAAGGGCGTGAGAGGCTGCGAGATGCGCCAGATTAGGCTGACGCTCGCCGCGCACGACGTAAGCAGGCACATCGTAGACAGCGTGAGCTGGCTAAAGCCAAACACGCGCGCCACAAAGATATCGAGCGCCGCAGCTAAAATGACCGCAATCGACGCCGGCAGTGCACGCTTGAGTGCGTTGCTCAAAAACGCACCCTTCACACGAGCATTGTTGGGCTCCAGGCCCAACACAAAGCCCGGCGCGCCGATGCAGAAGAAGTTAATGAGCGTCATCTGGATGGGCTCGAAGGGGTACGGCGG
>URYT01000190.1 GCA_900552185.1 uncultured Collinsella sp.
TACCGGCTCCGATGCTCAGCATGACGATGCTGCTGCCAAGGCCGCGCTCAAGGCTGCCGAGATGGAGGCAAAGCTCGCCGCCATGGATCCCGAGAAAGCGGCCAAAGTCCGCGCGGCGCTTGCCGCCAAAGCCGCCCGCGATAAGCAGAAAAAGGAGGCGTAAGGTCCATGGCACATCGCTCCGTTATTCCGTTTGGCCCGCAACACCCGGTGCTGCCCGAGCCGCTTCATCTGGACCTGGTGATCGAGGACGACCGCGTTCTCGAGGCAATTCCGCAGATCGGCTTTGTGCACCGCGGACTCGAGAAGCTCACCGAAAAGCGCGACATGCATCAGTTTGGCTACATCGCCGAGCGCATCTGCGGCATCTGCGCCGTGGGCCACAGCTACGGTTATGCCAGCGCCTGCGAGCGCATGCTCGGCATCGAAGCGCCCGGCCGTGTGCAGTGTATCCGCACCATTCTGCATGAGCTTTCGCGCATTCACTCGCACCTGCTGTGGCTGGGCCTGCTCGCCGATGCCTTTGGCTTTGAGGCGCTGTTCTATCGGTCGTGGACGCTGCGCGAGCAGATTCTCAAGATCTTTGAGAGCACCTGCGGCGGCCGCGTGATTCTGTCGATCAACGAGATCGGCGGCCTTAAGCACGACATCGAGGACTCCGAGCTGGCGGGTATTGTCCAGACGCTCGACGCCATGCGCCCCGACTACGAGGCCCTGGTGCATACGTTTTTGGACGACAATAGCTGCGGCGAGCGCCTGCATGGCGTGGGCGTGATCAGCAAGAAGGACGCGCTGGAGCTTTCGATGGTCGGTCCGTTCGGTCGCGCCTCGGGCGTGGACTACGACGTGCGTATGTTCGGCGACGGCGCCTATGCGGATCTGGCCGCGTTTGAGCCCATCGTTGCCACAGACGGCGACTGCTATGCCCGCTGCCAGGTGCGTTGTGCCGAGGTCATGCAGGCCATGGACATTATCAAGGAGCTTGTGGGCAAGATTCCGCACGACGGTATCGGCGGGCGCACCAAGCTTACGCCGGCCGACGGCGCGCGCGGCGAGGTTGTGATTGAGCAGCCGCGCGGCGAGGCGTACTACTATGTGCGCGGCAACGGCACCAAGAATCTGGACCGTTTTCGCGTGCGCACGCCGACGTCGCAGAACCTGGCGGGTCTGACGCATGCGCTGCAGGGCGTGCTCCTTGCCAACGTGCCCATGATTATCCTGACCATCGACCCCTGCATTAGCTGCACGGAAAGGTAGGCGCGGCATGAGTTTACTGACATTTGCCAAGACGGCCTTGGACTCTATGGTCAAGCAGCCGGTAACGGTGTGCTATCCGCAGGAGAAGCTGGCGGCGCCCGAGCGCTTGCGCGGGCATATCGTCAACGACATGGATGTGTGCATTTGCTGTGGTATGTGCGCACGTCGCTGCCCGGCGGGCGCGCTCACGGTCGATCGCAAGGGTGGAACGTGGTCGATCGACCCGTACGCCTGCGTGGTGTGCGGTGAGTGCATCGAGAGCTGCCCCAAGCACTGCCTGACTATGGACACCGCTCGTACTCCAGTTGCGGCGAATAAGACTCCCACGGTAGAAACCAAGCCGGAGTAACGCTGGGATAGAACTGGAATAGGGGCCGGTGGGGCAATTTTGCCCCACCGGCCCCGCGCTTAAACGCGCGGTTGTGCCGTCGCGAACAAAACTATGCCGGATTACTACGATAAATCGCCCACCTCCAACCACACCGCATTTGGCAAAATCAAAACCGCAGGTAGACGGCTTGTAGTTTTGCGAAAAAATCACGCGTGGTCGGGAATCTCGTTTTTATCGTAGTAAACCGGCATAGTTTTGAAATGACACCATATTCGTAACAGCACTTGATCTCCCGTGGACAGAGGGAAACGGATCATTTTGGCCTCGCGAGGACATCCGTGTGGCCCGTTCGCCATGAAATGGGCCTATCTACTACGTTTGGGCGGTGGCCCTCAACCACGGCAAAAAATGCGAAAAGAAAACCGCAGGTAGAACGCCTGCGGTTTTCTGGAAAACGGGGGTATGGTCAAGGGTATCGAGTCAAACGTAGTAGATGGGCAGGTTTCGTGGCGAGCGGTTCCGGGTGATTCCTTGGGGACGGAGGAAAACGGATCATTTTGGTCCCGCGAGGCTTGCGGAGGCGCTCGTGCAGAGCCGCTCGGACAAAACTATGCCGGTTTACGGGGCTAAGTCACGCGCTCCCAACCATGCCGATATCCGTGAAAATAAAACCGCAGGTAGACAAGCCGTCATTTTACGGAAAACGCGGGTATGGATGGGGGCCCTGAGCTTAGCCCCGTAAACCGGCATAGTTTTGAAATGGCATTAAATCGATAACAGCTATTTTGCTCTGTCGGAGCGGTTGGCCGTTGGGTAATTACCCTCGCAGGCAGGCGATGGCGATCTGCGTGCGGTTGCGTAGGCCCATTTTGGCAAGGATCGAGCTGATGTGGTTGCGTACGGTGCCTTCGCCCATATAGGCGGTGGCGGCAATCTCCTTGTTATCGAGGCCGCGGGCGATGAGCTCGGCGACTTCGAACTCGCGGTCGGTCAGACCGGCAAAGGCCGCGGGCCGGCGGGGCGTGCCCGCCTCAACGTCCGTTCCGTCAAAATCGACGTCCTCGATCGCCTTGCCCTCGAGCACGCGTTTGCCATCCATGACCTGCGTCAACGCGGGAGGGATGGCAGCGACGTCGGTTTTAATCAAGTAGCCGCGCGCGCCCAGTTTGAGCGCCGACACAATGTATTCGTCATCCGAGAGTGTCGTCAGAAACACCACGCGCGCCGAAGGGTCGCGCTCGAGGATCTCGCGTGCCGCCGAAAGTCCGTCACGCCCCGGCATCTGGATGTCGAGCAGTGCGATATCAGGCGCGTGTTCGGCATAGAGCGAA
>URYT01000191.1 GCA_900552185.1 uncultured Collinsella sp.
CCGTCGCAGCCCATCATCTTGACGTCGTAGCCCATGTCCTTGGCGTTCTTGAGCAAAACGGACGCCGGCGTGTAGTAGATCGGCGCAAAGATGAGCGTGGCGCCGGCCTCCTTGGCCTTGGTGAGCTGGTTGGTAAAGCTCGTGGAAGAGTCGTCCTTAAAGGTCTCGGTATCGACGATGTCGAGCTTGGACGCCTTGGCCTGCTCGGCAAAAGCGTCGGCAACGCCCGAGCTATACGTATCGCCGGAGTTGTAGAACAGGGCGATCTTGGCATCCGCGTACTTCTCGGCCAAGAGCTTCGCGGCGCTGGCGCCCATGGTGGGATCGGTGAAGCAAACCTGGAAAACCGTGGTCTTGTCCTTGGTAACGTCGAGCGACGAGGCCGAAGGCGTGACCATGAGCATATCGTCGGCGATCTCACCCGAGACAGCGACGGCGGCACCGGTGGTGACGGGGCCGACGAGCGCCTGCATGCCCCAGTCGCACAAGGTATTGAAGGCGTTGATGGCCTTCTCGCCGTCAGCGACGTCATCCTCAAACTTAAGCGAGAGTTTGAGGTCCTTGGTCGAAAAATCCTTGGCGGCGAGCTTGGCACCCTTCTCGGCCGAAACGCCATAGGTTGCCGCGGCGCCGGTCAGAGGGCCGATGACACCGATCTTGAAGGTCTTGCCGTCATCGGCGGAGCCGCCGTCCGAGCCACCCGACGAGCAACCAGCGAGTGCCGCGGTGCTACCGAGCACCGCGGCACAAGCCAAGAAACTCCTGCGGTTAAGTACGTTGTTGACGCTAACATGGTGTCCCCCTTTTCGCTGGCCGCGGTGCGGCCGTCTTGCGGTACAGGGCAAACCTTATGGTGCAAACGTTGACAGTTTGTTACGGAAGTTCGTTTGTAGCGAGCGTGTTTCCAATGTTTCCGCAGCGTTTCGGGGGTGGCGTTTTGTGCTGCTCCCGCTGCCAGGCAAGCACGCGCCCGCACTTCACGCTAGAATGCACTCAACCTTTAAGCGGTTAATCCATCCATAAGATGCACGAAGGAGCTATCTATGAGCGAACCCCTGCGCACCGTGAACGTCGGCCTCATCGGTCTGGGAACCGTCGGCGGCGGCGTGGCCCGTCTGATCAAGAGCCACCACGATGAGTACCTGGCCGCCTACGGCATCGACCTTAAGCTGACCCGCGCCTGCGCGCTTGCCTGGGAGCAGGCCGAAGCCGCCGGTATTGAGCGCGAGGCCTTTACGAGCGACTGGCACGACGTCGTCACCGACCCCGCCGTCGATATCGTCGTCGAGCTCATCGGCGGCGAGCACCCCGCGACCGAAATCTTCACCACCGCCTTCGAGAACGGCAAGCACGTCGTCTCTGCCAACAAGGCCCTGCTGGGCCGTCATGTCGAGACGCTCGCCGAGAAGGCGCGCGCGTGCGGCGTGCAGATTAAGTGCGAGGCCAGCTGCGGCGGCGGCATCCCCATTGTCAGCACGCTCGAGCACGACCTGGTGGGCAACAAGATCCTGACCATCGCTGGCATTCTCAACGGCACCACCAACTACATCCTGTCGCGCATGGACGCCGAGGGCGCCGATTACGCTGACGTGCTCGCCGACGCCCAGGCAAAGGGCTATGCCGAGGCCGACCCGTCCGCCGACGTCGACGGCTTCGACGCCGCCAGCAAGACGGCAATCCTCGCTTCCATCGGCTTTGGCACCCGCGTGACCACCGACGATGTCTACCAGCAGGGTATCCGTACCATCGGCGCCGAGGACATTGCCCAGGCCCGCGAGCTCGGCTACACCATCAAGCTGCTGGGCATCGCACGCAACACCGACGCCGGCGTCGACGTCCGCGTGCATCCCACGCTGATCCCCGCCGACCATATGCTCGCCAAGGTCAACGGCGCCATGAACGCCGTCTACGTGGTGGGTGACGCCGTGGGCGAAACCATGTTCTACGGTGCCGGCGCAGGCTCCTTCCCCACCGCAAGCGCCGTCGTGGGCGATATCCTGTCGCTCTCCGAACAGATCAGCCGCGGCGTGGCTCCGCTGCCCGAGATTGAGCCCTATGGTCACAACCTCGCCTTTAAGCCCATGGACGAGCTCCAGACCAAGTACTATGTGCGCCTGAAGGTCGCCGACCGCGTGGGCGCCTTGTCCGAGACGGTCGACATCTTTGCCAAGCACAACATCTCGATCTCGCTCATCAACCAGGTCGAGGACGGCAAGTCGGGCGTCAGCGATGCCTGCTCGGTCATCTTCTTGACGCACCGCGCACTCGAGAAGGACGTCCAGGCTGCCGCCGCCGAGCTTGCCAGCGTCGACTGCGTGGCCGAGGTCGCCAACGTCCTGCGCATCGAGGACGTTGAGGCTTGGACCGAAGGCGTCATGGCCAACTAGTCCACTACTTCGAACCTCAACGAGGCCCAACGCAAAAGGCGCGCTGTCTGCATCAACCGCAGGCAGCGCGCCTTGTTCTGCTTGCAGGGGAAGCTGCGTCCCGGTATTTCAGCTCAGAACGGGGCGCAGTTTCCCTCAGGGCCTTCTTTCGGAAACTATGTCCCATTCTGGGCGCGCATTCTGGGACACGCTTTCCGCAACGGGCTTCTCGCGGAAAGCGCATCCCACTCTGGACGCCAATTCCGGGATGCATTTTCCGCGGCGGTGTCGGCTACTTGCCGTCGTCGTCCTCGGCTTCTTCTCTTGCATAGAGCTCCAGCATGCGGCGGCGGTATTCGCGCACGGCGAGCTTGGCGCGCTCCAGGCGGCGACGCTCATGCGGAGTCAGCTCGGACGTGTCGATCTCATCACCATAAGTCTTATCGGCAAGCAGGTGCGCCGCGTCCACGATGCGGGCATCGATGTGGCCGCTCGCCGCCTCGGCGGAAAGACGCTCGGCAATCGTA
>URYT01000192.1 GCA_900552185.1 uncultured Collinsella sp.
GTCGAGGAGCTCGCCGCCGCTGGTGACCCCGATGCTCAGCTCGCCTTCGACATGTTTGTCTACAAGATTGCCGCTAAGGCAGCCGAGATGGCTACTTCTATGTGCGGTATGGACACCCTGGTCTTTACTGCCGGCATCGGCGAGCACGCTCCGGCTGTCCGCGCTGGCGTGGCCGACCGTCTGGCCTTTATGGGCGTCAAGATGGATCATGCCCGCAACGCCCTGCGTGGCGACGGCGCTTGGTGCCTGTCTGCCAAGGATTCCAAGGTCAAGATTTTCGTCATCCCCACGGACGAGGAGTTCATGATCGCCTCCGACGTCGAGCGCATCGTCAACGGCAAGTAATTGCAAAAGGGGAGGGGCTGGACGACCGAGCGCCGTTCGGCCCCTCTTTTGTGCTCGTTGGGCGATATGCCTGATAGCTATTTATCAAGTTGTGATAACTTCTTATTAAAATGCGGCCGCCTTAAGGGGTCTGCGTCGACCGTATTGCACTGCAAAGGAGTCTCATGAACGTACTTGTTGTTAACGCCGGCAGCTCAAGCCTCAAATATCAGCTTTTGGATACCGATACTCGCGAGGTTTTCGCCAAGGGCAACTGCGAACGTATCGGTTCGGACATGGGCATCTTTGGCCACTCCGAGAACGGTGGCGCCAAGCAGACCGAGGAGGTCCCCTTCCCGGATCATCGTTCGGCTATCGCGCGTGTGCTCGAGGAGCTCGAGAAGACCGACTTTACGATCGATGGCATCGGCCACCGTATCGTTCAGGGTGGCTGGCACTTCGATGATTCCGCGGTCGTCGACGACGAGGTCATGGCTAAGATTCTCGAGGTGGCCCCGCTCGCCCCGCTGCACAATTACGGCGAGGCCGCAGCAATCGAGTATTGCCGCGAGAAGTATCCGGAGCTGCCCAACGTCGCCGTCTTCGATACCTCGTTCCACATGACCATGCCCGAGGTCGCCTACACCTACGCGCTGCCCAAGGACGTGTGCGATAAGTACCACGTGCGCAAGTACGGTGCCCACGGCACGAGCCACCGCTATGAGTGGATGATGGCCAAGGAGATCCTGGGCTCGCGCTGCCACCGTCTGCTTTCGTGCCATCTGGGCAACGGCGCTTCGCTCGCCGCCATCGAGGACGGCGTGTGCCGCGATACCACGATGGGCTTCACGCCGCTCGATGGCCTGATGATGGGCACCCGTTGTGGTTCCATCGACCCGGCCACCGTGTGCTACCTGCAGCGCGAGGGCGGCTACAGCTACCAGGAAGTCGATGACATGATGAACAAGCAGTCTGGTCTGCTTGCCATCTCGGGCATCTCCAACGACGCCCGCGACATCCGCACGCGCGCCTCCGAGGGCGACGAGCGCTGCCTGCTCGCCTTCGATATGTTCGCCTATAAGGCCATGCAGCAGGCCGGTTCCATGATCGCTTCCATGGCGGGCGTGGACACCATTACCTTTACCGCCGGCATCGGCGAGAACGACTGGTCGATCCGCAAGGCCTTCTGCGACTGCTTTGAGTGGCTGGGCGTGCGCATCGACAACAACAAGAACCGCGAGGCCGTGGGCAACGGCCCACAGGTCATCAGCGCCGCCGGCTCTTCCGTCACGGTTATGGTCATCCCCACCGACGAGGAATACATGATCGCCCACGACGTCGAGCGCCTGACCAAGAACAACTAACGCGCGCATTTGCAAGTAAACGAAAGGCCTCCAGAGCAACAGCTCCGGAGGCCTTTTTACTAGCAGGTGGACGGCGGAAACCCCATCCCATTTCGAGCGCAAATACTGGGACACGCTTTCCGGTTGAGGCACGTTGCGGAAAGTGCGACCCACAATAAAGCAAAATTCCGTCCCAAAGTTTCCCAAACAGGCCCCAAGCGGAAGCCACATCCCACAATCCGCCTCCAAACTGGGATGTAGTTTCCGGCACAACAACCGCCGAAGCCCACCGGCCTTTCAATCTCCAAAGTGATCATCATCAGCAACGCCTGCGCTCCCAGCAACGGCACCCATCCATTCAGATTTTCAGCTCCAGCTCGTAGCCAAGCCGCCGTCCACCCCGGATTCCCTGATTGCTACGTGGCGGCAGGGACCCTACAGGGTAAAGCTCTGAAAATATTCCGCAGGACGCATGAAACCCCCGCCGCACGAAGTGCGTAGCGGGGGTTTCATGCATGTCCGAGGACGTTTTCAGAGCTTTACCCTGTAGGGTCCCGAGGGGATATGTCTGCTACTCAGCCATCTGAGCCTGGACGGCGGTGATGGCCACGACACCCACGATGTCGTCGGCAGAGCAGCCGCGCGAAAGGTCGTTGACCGGTTTGGCGATGCCCTGCAGGATGGGGCCGTAGGCGTCAGCACCGGCGAAGCGCTGGACCAGCTTAGCCGATGTTGCCGGCCTCGAGGTCGGGGAACACGAGCACGTTGGCCTTGCCGGCAACGGAGGAGCCGGGAGCCTTGAGCTGGGCGACGGTGGGGACGATAGCGGCATCGAGCTGCAGGTCGCCGTCGATGGCGAGCTCGGGAGCCTTCTCCTTGCAGAACTTCACGGCCTCTTGGACCTTCTTGGCGACCTCGCCACCGGCGGAGCCCATGGTGGAGTAGGAGAGCATGGCCACGTGCGGCTCAACGTTGCCCATGAAGGTGGACCAGGAGTGAGCGGAGGCGATGGCGATCTCGGAGAGTTCGTCAGAGGACGGGTTGATGTTGAGGCCGCAGTCGGCGAAGATCAGCGTGCCGTCGGTGCCGAACTGCGGGGTGTCGGTGCACATCACGAAGAAGGCCGAGACCAGCTTGGTGCCCGGGGCGGTCTTGAGGATCTGCAGCGCGGGGCGCAGGGTGTCGGCGGTGGAGTGGCAGGGG
>URYT01000193.1 GCA_900552185.1 uncultured Collinsella sp.
CTTCTCAAAACAAGGCAGGCACCCCGGCCCCGCCGGCAAATAGCGGACACTCCGCATGCAATCTATGCAAACAAACAAGTACGCTTAGCTACATTCGGTAAGATCGAGCACGCTGCCCTTCACGATAAGCGCCGGCTCCAGAACGACTTCTTCGGCACGTCTACCGCCCCTACCGGCAAGGCGCTTGGACATGCAGCCAAAAGCATGCTCCGCGAGGATACCAGGATCCTGCTCAATCGCGGTCAGCGCCGGCTCAAAGAGAACGTCGGCGGCCGAGTTGTCGTAACTCACCACCGAAATGTCGCCCGGAATGCTCTTCCCCATCTCGTGTAAGCGCTTGAGCAGACCAAGGGCAATGTTGTCCGAGCTTGCAAATACGGCGGTGGCGTCGGTCGCGAGCACCGCCTCCGAGGCCTCGTAGGCACTCGGAATGTAGTACTCGCTCTCAAACTCCAAACGCGCGTCGATAGGCAAGCCAACCTCGCGCAGCGCGCGCTCATAGCCGGCAAGTCGCTTACGCCCCGTATTGGAACGGCGCGCGTTAACCAAGCAGGCAATGCGACGGTGGCCCTGCTCGATCAGATAGCGAGTGGCCATGTAGCCACCCATCTCGTGGTCGAACATCACCTTGTCGCACTCGAGCCCCTCAATGGCACGGTCGACCATTACGGCCGGGATGGGCAGGTGGCTGACTTCTTCGCGCAGGGCGCGGTCGTCGGAGAACTCGTCGCCCACGACCAGGAAGACGCCATCAACGCCGCGCGTCACCAGCTGGCGCAGCAGCTCCAGATCGTCATCGGCGCTTCCACCCGAGCTGGTAATGAAGAGTGCATAGCCATCCTCGCGGCAGCGCTTTTCCAGGCTACCGGCGAGCGAGGCAAAAAAGCGGCTCTCGATGTTAGGGACGATAAGGCCCAGCGTGCGCGACTCGCGCATGACCAAACTACGCGCAATCTGGTTAGGAACATAGTGGTTGCGCGCCGCGACCTCCTTGATGAGTTTGCGGTTTTCTTCCGAGATGCGACAGGGCCGATTATTGAGCACAAGCGAGACCGACGAGGGGGAAAGCCCCACCTCCTGGGCGATCTGCTTGAGGGTGACTTTGTTGGCCATCTCGCTCCTTCCGGGTTTACGCGCAATCTCTTGAAAGTATAGCGACTACCCCTCTACCTCGGTGATAAACACTTTACCAATCCGGTAGACGGCTGTTTTATCGCCGTCAGCGCACCAAATCCGTCCGGGTGGGGTATATTGCAATCGATTGATGACGACGACCACCAAAAGGCGGATATTCATATGCACGAGAACGACTTTTTTAACGAGGACCTGCTGTGCGCGCTCGCTGGCGTTGCCGGCGAGGACAACGTGTTGATGAGCGAGCCCATGCGCGAGCACACCACGTTTAAGATCGGCGGCCCGGCCGACGTCTTTGTCACGCCCGATACCGAGCAGGGCCTCGTCGCCACGCTCGATACCTGCTATCGCTGCGACCTGCCGCTTACCATCGTGGGCAACGGCTCCGACCTGCTTGTCGGCGACAAGGGCATCCGCGGCGTCGTCGTGGCGCTGGGCGAAGGCCTCTCCGACATTACGGTCGACGGCACGCACGTCACGGCGGCAGGCGCCTTGCTTTCCGATGTCGCCGCGGCGGCAGCCGAGGCCGGCCTCACCGGCATGGAGCCCATCTCGGGCATCCCCGGATCGGTCGGCGGCGCCTGCTACATGAACGCCGGTGCCTACGGTGCCTGCATGGCCGATGTGCTAGAGTCCGTGCGCGTCTACAAACCCGCTCGCCAGCTCGACGACGGCACCCGCGGCAGCGGCAACATCATCGAATTCGATGCCGACGAACTCAACCTGGGCTATCGCAAGAGCCGCATCGCCGACGACGGCTTTATCGTGCTTTCGGCCACTTTCAATCTCGCCCCGGGCAACGCCGCGATGATCAAGGCCGACATGGACGACTACCGTCAGCGTCGCGAAGACAAGCAACCGCTCGACATGCCGAGTGCCGGCTCCACTTTCAAGCGCCCCGAGGGCTACTTTGCCAGCAAGCTCATCATGGATGCCGGCCTGCGAGGACACGCCGTTGGCGGCGCGCAGGTAAGCGAAAAGCACTGCGGCTTTATCGTCAACGCCGACCACGCCACCGCCGCCGACGTCGACGAACTCATCCGCGACATCCAAGCCAAAGTCAAAGAGCAGTTCGACGTAGACCTAGAACCCGAAGTCCACCGAGTAGGCGAATTTTTATCAGAACCACCCTTAAAAAGGGTGGTTTGCTCTTAGGGTATAACCCACGGGCCCCGGGCTCGCGTCTAAAGGCGCGGGCCCGGACTTCGTCCAGGCCTAGTGCATCTTGACCCGTGGCGCGCCGGTCGAACCGGCGGGATCACCCCCTCTTGAAGGGGTCCTCGTACTCCTTCACGCTCAGCTTGTCCAGCGCGATGTCGTGGGACTCCTGCTCCCTGATGTACTTGGCGATCGTCGCCTCGTTCAGGCCGACGGTGGACACGTAGTAGCCCTCCGCCCAGAACTTCCTGTTGCCGAACTTGTACTTGAGGTTGGCGTGCCTGTCGAATATCATCAGCGAGCTCTTCCCCTTCAGGTAGCCCATGACGCTCGCGACGCTGTACTTCGGCGGGATCGCCAGCAGCACGTGCACGTGGTCGGGCATCAGGTGCCCCTCGATTATCTCGATCCCCTTGTACTCGCACAGCTTCCTGAGGATCTCCCCTATGTCGCTCCTGATTTGGTTGTAGATCACTTTGCGCCTATACTTCGGCGTGAACACGATGTGGTACTTGCACATCCACTTCGTGTGCGACAGGCTGTGTGCCT
>URYT01000194.1 GCA_900552185.1 uncultured Collinsella sp.
CGACGGCGCGAGCGCCGGCGATCTCGGCGGCGGTGAGCTCATTCTCAACGCCCACCTGGCCGTGCGTCTCGACCTTGATGGTGAGGCCTCGCTCGGCCGCGGCCTTCTCGAGCGCCTCCTTCGCCATGAAGGTGTGCGCAATGCCGGTCGGGCAACCGGTCGCGGCGATGATGTCAAACTTAGCCATGTGTCCCTCCTTCTTGAGTACAGCGCCCGCGGGCGCTCCCCTACACGCGCTTCGATGCGCGTTTTTCCACAACTGAAAGATACCAACCTACCGTCCGCGTGAGAAGAGACAAGGCGCAATTCTCCGGTGAAAGGTTCTTTCATAACCGTAAACGGCAAGTGAAAGTTTACCATCAACACTTGAAACGGCAAGGTGTATCTTGTAATTGAAAATGCCCGTATACTATGGCATTGCAAATCAAGTTAGATTTTCATGCCAACCAGGAGCCCTCCATGACCGATAGTAGCAAAAGCGCACTTTCCCTCATTAGTACCCACCAGGGATACAGCGAGTCCGAGCAGCGCATTGTCGACTATATATTGGAGCACCAGTCCGAGGCGCCACGCCTCACGGCGGCTCAGCTCTCGCGCGCCGCTGCCACGTCCGAAGCGACCGTTTCGCGCTTCTGCCGAAAGCTGGGCTTTGGCAGCTTCCGCAGCTTTCAGTTTTCGTTGGCGAGGGATTTGGAAAGCCAGCGCAACGAGGGCCTGACCGACGAGGTCTCGCTCGATAATATGGAGCAGAGCCTAAAAAATATCCTCGCCGCCAAGGTGAGTGAGCTTAATGCGACCATCGACGGCATAGATCACGACACGTTGGCCGCAGTTGTACACGCGCTTAAGAATGCCGGCGTTATTGAGTTCGCCGCCGTGGGCAATACGAACGCGGTCGCGCTCGATGCGACGTTTAAGTTTTCGCAGCTGGGCCTGCGCTGCATGGCGAGCACCATTAGCGAGACATCAATCGGCTTTGCACTCACGTTACGCCCGGGTGACGTCATCGTGCTAATCTCAAACTCTGGCAAATCGCGCCGACTGAATCGCATGGCAAAAGCGGCTCGCAACTGCGGCGCAACCGTAGTCGTCATCAGCAGCGATAGCAAGTCTCCACTTGCACGCCTCGCCGACTACACCTTTAATACCGTCAATCACGAAGCGCTGCTGACAACGGGTGACTTCGCATTCTCCAAGATGAGCGCCACGATGATCATCGAGGTCATCTACAACTTCCTGCTGCCCGAAATCGAGGACGCCCGAGAGCACATCAGCTACTATGAGGAACTCATCCAACCGGATAAGGTCGTGGAGTAAAACACGAAGTGGGACAAAAAATTCAGTCTATTTTGTCCCACCAACACCGCTGATACGACCTAACCTCGAGCTTCTTCAAGCATCTGCTTGGCATGCGCCAAGCTCGCCTCCGATTGATCGCCGCTCAACATGCGGGCGATCTCGGCGGTACGCGCTTCGCCGGTTACCTCGTCCAAATGCGTCTGGGGAACATCGCCCGGTTCCTTGCTGACGACATAATGCTTGTCAGCCATGACGGCGACCTGCGCCAAGTGGGTTACGACAATCACCTGATGCGTAGCGGCGAGATCTGCCAGCACGCCCGCGAGCGCACGCGCCGTGGAGCCACCGACGCCAGCATCGACCTCGTCAAACACCAGCGTATCGACACCGTCCGCGTTACCGAGGACAACCTTACTTGCCAACATGACGCGGCTGAGCTCGCCGCCCGACGCAATGCGGCGCAGGGGACGTGGAGTCAAACCGGCACCGCTGCGGTATAGCAGCTCGTAGCTCGAAGGACCAACGGGCGTCCACTCAGCACGGGGAAGATCGCGCGACTCCCAGACGAGCTCGGCGCCGCCCATCTCCAGGCGAGCCATCTGGCGGCCAACCTCGTGACAGAAGCGCGGGGCCGCCGTATTGCGGGCGCGCTTAAGTGCCTTGGCAGCGGCAAACAACTCGCGCTCAGCGCTCCCGAGTGCCTCACGCGCCTTTTTGATCTGTTCATCGCCATCATCGACCAGGGACAGCAGCTCTTGCGAGCGATCGCGCATGGCAAAAACATCGTCCATGGAGGGGCCCCACTGACGCAACAGGCCCTTGAGGTCGGAATACCGCTCACGCATGCGAGCGAGCTCGCGCGGGTCGAAGGCGATGCCATCGCGATAGGCACGAAGCTCATTCGCGCAATCCTCAAGGGAGATACAGGTATCCGAAAGTGCATCGGCAATGTCGCCGAGTTTGCGATCGACGGTAGCCATTCGGGAAAGCTCTGCCACGGCGCTGTTCACGGCATCGAGCGCTCCCCCTTCAGAGGCAAGCGATGCATGGGCATCGTTAGCCGTGGCAACCAGTACCTCGGCATGTTCGGAGCGCGGCAGCAGCTCCTCGAGTTCCTCATACTCACCCGGCTTGGGGTCGACCTCGGTGATACGCTCGAGGGCAAAACGCGCTTCCTCGACGCGACTCCCCTGCGCACGCGAGGCCTCCTCGACGCGACGGACCTCCTTGGCAGCCGCGCGCGAGGCTTTAAAACAGGCGCGGTACACATCCAGCGCCTCAAGCGCAGAGCGCCCCGCCCAGGCATCGACCATCGCAACGTGATGCGCCGGATCGAGCAAGCGCTGGTGCTCGTGCTGGCCGCACAGATCCATCATCACACCAACGCGCTCCGAAAGCTCGCGCACACTGGCGATGCGGCCGTCAATCTTCACGCGGCTGCGGCCCTC
>URYT01000195.1 GCA_900552185.1 uncultured Collinsella sp.
AGCACGGCGGGGCCAGCGGCAAGTCAAAAAGCGACCGCACACCTACAGGCGAAAGAACACCAAACGAGGCTAGGCAGCCGGGCAGATCTTCTTGAAGAGCTCGATGACGTCGTCGAGCGTCGCCTCGCGCGGGTTACCCGGGAAGCAGGCGTCGGCCATGGCGTCCTTGGCCAGGACCTCGATCTCGTCAGCCTTCATGGCCTCGCAGACGTGCGGGATGTTCACGTCGGCGGAGAGCTGCTTGACGGCGGCGATGGCGGCGTCGGCGGCCTCGTCGGTGCTCATGCCCGTGGTGTCAACGCCCATGGCAACGGCAACCTTGGCCAGGCGCTCGGCGCAAACCGGCTTGTTGAACTCCATGGCAATCGGCAGCAGCATGGCGCAGGCGACGCCGTGCGGGGTGTCGTAGTGAGCGGACAGGGTGTGAGCCATGGCGTGGTCGATGCCCAGGCCAACATTGGAGAAGCCCATGCCGGCGACATACTGGCCAAGAGCCATGCCCTCGCGGCCGGAGCCGGGCTGACCGGACTTGGCCTCGGCGACAGAGTCGCGCAGGTTCTCGCTGATCAGCTTAATAGCCTCAAAGTGGAACATGTCGGAGAGCTCCCAAGCGCCCTTGGTGGTGTAGCCCTCGATGGCGTGGGTCAGAGCGTCCATGCCAGTGGAAGCGGTCAGGCCGGCAGGCATGGAAGCCATCATGTCGGGATCGACGACAGCAACCTCGGGGGCATCGTTGGTGTCGACGCACACGAACTTGCGGACCTTCTCGGGGTCGGTGATGACGTAGTTGATGGTCACCTCAGCGGCGGTACCGGCGGTCGTCGGCACGGCGATGGTGAACACGGCGTGGTTCTTAGTGGGAGCAACGCCCTCGAGGCTGCGGACATCGGCGAACTCGGGGTTGTTGATAATAATGCCGATGGCCTTAGCGGTGTCCATGGAGGAGCCGCCACCAATGGTCACGATAGCGTCAGCCTCGGCGGCCTTGAAGGCCTCGACGCCGTCCTTGACGTTCTGGATGGTGGGGTTGGGCTTGATCTCGGAGTAGAGGCTCCAAGCGATGCCGGCGGCATCGAGCTCATCGGTCACCTTAGCGGTAACGCCAAACTTGACCAGATCGGGGTCGGAGCAGACGAAGATCTTCTTGTAGCCGCGACGCTGGAGCTCGCCGGGGATCTCCTTGATGGCGCCGGAACCATGATAAGAGATGGTATTGAGAACGAAACGATTGGCCATTGATAGCCTCCCATCGTGTGCGGGGCACCCATTACGCCCCGCGCTATAAGTCCCATCCTAACGCTTTTGAAACAAAAAACGCGTGAGAACGTCAAAAGTGTTAAAGCGTTTCAACAGATGATGAAAAATATTGCGGCAAAGGAACAGCCCCTTTGCCGCATTCGGTTACTTTCGGCAGCCCTCTTTCCAAGCCTCGGCCGCAACCTTCCAGCGTAAGCGCAAATCGCGCTCGCGGTCGATGAACATGATGGCAAACGCGACAAACAGCAGCAAGCTCGCCACGACGATGGCGTGCAGGCCCATGCGCTCAATACACCAGTTGCCCAACACGGCGCCAAACACAAAGGTAAAGATCACGCCAAAGTACAGCAGGCCGTTTTCCAAAAAGCCGCGCCTGTGGGTGATGATGTAATCGTCCACGTTTTGCAGCGCGTTGCGCAAGTTGCCGATGCACATGGTCGTAGCGATGCCGTGACCGTGGATCTTGCGGAAGCTCTCAACTTGCATACCGCAGGCAAACGAGGTGAGGCAGTTGGCGAGCAGGTTGAAATTGCCGCCGGGGATAAAGCTCACGCCCAGCAAGATAACGGCTTCAAAGAACACCGTCACTTGGCGCCAGTGAATCACGCTGCCAAACCGCTCGTGTACCAGATCGGCAAGCATAATGCCCACGGCAAACGACACCACGGGGAAGAAATAGCGTCCCGCAAGTGCCCAGTTGCCCTCCGAGATGCTCACGCCCACGAGCAGGATGTTGCCTGTCTGCGCGTTGGCGAAAACATGATCGCGCCCAATGTACGAATAGACGTCCATAAAGCCACCGGCGAGCGCCAAGATAATGCCCAGCTCGATGGACTCCGATATCTGTTTGGCACGCTGCATCGTCGTGCATCCTCCTTGTTGACGACTCTCTCGTGCGTTGGCGGAAACATAGCCGCCGTTCATACTGTAACCCATTGACAACATGGCGTGCGCGCGAGACGGGTTCTCCAACGCGCAGATACACAGTCTGGAAACAAACAGCGGGCGCGGCGCCGACACCCGACGCCTCGTGTACTCCACCAGTCTTTTTAGCGCCGTCCCAAAAAGACTGGTTACAATTACGTGCAGCATACAGACACCGGGAGGGATCGTGGCAAAAAAGCCTCAGCACGCTCAGAACAACCAGCGCAGTCAACAGGGCAAACAGGGCCAGCAGCAAAAGCGTGGCGGTAAGGCGCAGGCCACGGTCGCCCGCACCAAGCATTCCCAAGCGACGCCCGCCCGCCCCTGGCGACCGGGCCGCGATAAGTTCCTCCCCGTCAGCCGCGCCGACATGGATGCGCGCGGCTGGGACCAGTGCGACTTTGTCTACATCTGCGGCGACGCCTACGTGGACCATCCCAGCTTTGGTATGGCCATCGTCAGCCGCGTACTCGACGCACACGGCTACAAGGTGGGCATCATCTGCCAGCCCGATTGGACCGACCCCGCCAGCATCACCGTGCTCG
>URYT01000196.1 GCA_900552185.1 uncultured Collinsella sp.
CCTCGAATACGCGACCATGGCCATGCGAAGTCAGCAGCTCGTGCTCTCGTGCGAGCAGACTCGCCAAATCGTGATGAGCGCGCAGGATGTCGAGCGCATCGGATGGATGCTCGGCAACTTCTGCCACGGCGGCGACCGGCGCAGCATCCACCACGCGGTAGAAGAGCTGCGCGAGCAATGGCATCAAGAACACCGTGATGGCGCCGGCGGCAACCATAACCGACGCGATGTCTTGCGACAGCGCGCCCGCGTTGACGGCAACGCTTGTCACGGCAACGATGATCGGCAGCGCCGTGGTGCAGTACAGGGCCACGGTAATGCGACCATACGCCGACACATCGCGCGTCGCAGGGCAAATGCTCATAGAAATAAGAATGGGCACGGCACGAATAATCAACAACGCCACGATAAAGCCCAGGAGCAGACCCGGGCGCGACGCCACGGCCGTCAGATCGATCTTTGCGCCCGATACGGTAAAGAACACCGGAATCAAAAAACCGTAGGCCAGGCCGTCGAGCTTGGTCTCGAGCGTATGGTTGCCCTCGGGGATGATGTAGCGCAGGACAAAGCCGGCGGCAAAAGAACCCAACACGATGTCGAGATCAAAGACAGCCGAGAACGCCACGAGTGTGACCAGGATGAGCACCGTCAGGCGCACGAAGGTCTGCGACGTGGTATCGGCACGTTCCTCGACAAACGCAAAGAAGCGGCTGCCGACGCGCTTGGAGCGGCTTGGGACCACGGCAAGCAACACGCAGACCACCGCAAACAAGCCAAGGATTACGAGCGTTTGGATGCCAGTGCGGGCAGACAGCAGCACCGACATGGCGAGCACAGGGCCGAGCTCACCCCAGGTGCCATACGCGAGAATCGAGTCGCCCACACGCGTGCCAGTGAGCGAGCGCTCACGCATGATGGGCACGAGCGTGCCGAGCGCCGTCGAAGTGAGGGCAAGCGTCACGGCGATACCGTCGAAATGACTGACCGAGAACCACGGGGTAAAGCGCACGGCAAGCCAGGCGATACCAAACGTGACGGCCCACGTCGCCAAGCCGTAGCGCCCCTCGACGCCCGTGATGCTCTTGGGGTCGATCTCAAAGCCGGCAAGCAGGAACAAAAAGGCCAGGCCCAGCTCGGACACAAGCGAGACCTCAGCATCTACATGGATGACGCCGAGCATATGGGGTCCCAGCACCGCGCCGAGCACGAGCAAAAAGACCGTCTCGGGAACAGGTTTTCCGGGAATCGCCGAGGCGATAAAAGGACTCGCAAAGGCCACGAGTGCGATGATGGCGAGCGAAACGAATGCCATGTGATGCCTTTCTCTTGTTTGCGCTTCACTGTAGCACCCTCGCCGTCCTCAACGCGCCGCGAGCTGTCGTATCATAGTGAGGTTTACAAACATGTGGCTCAAGGCGACCGCGAGGCTTGCCCCGTAAACCGACCGCTGCCGCATACCGTACCGTACGCCCAACCGATCAGGAAGGCAGGAACCAATGGTCTCTCGTATCTACGTGGAGAAGAAACCCGGGTTCGACGTCGAGGCTCAGCAGCTCAAGGGCGAGCTGACCGAAATTCTCGGCATCAAGGGCATCGAGGCCCTGAGGATCATCAACCGCTACGACGTCGAGGGCATCGACGAGGAGCTTTTCCGCTCCTGCGTGCCGACCGTCTTTAGCGAGCCCCAGGTCGATGTGACCTACGACGAGCTCCCCGCAAGCGATGGCGCCGTCTTTGCCGTCGAATTCCTGCCTGGCCAGTTTGACCAGCGCGCCGACTCCGCCAGCGAGTGCGTGCAGCTCATCAGCCAGGGCGAGCGCCCCGCCGTGCGCTCCGCCAAGGTCTATATGATCTCGGGCGCTCTGGACGAAGCCGCCATCGATGCCATCAAGCACTACGTGGTGAACCCCGTCGAGGCGCGCATCGCCTCGCTCGACCTGCCCGAGACGCTGTACATGGAGACCCCCGAGCCCCAGCCCGTCGAGGTGCTCGACGGCTTCCGCGAGCTCGACGAGGCCGGCCTTGCCGCCTTTATTTCCGAGCGCGGCCTTGCCATGGACGAGGCGGACATCGCCTTCTGCCAGCAGTACTTCCGCGATGAGGACCGCGACCCCACCATCACCGAGATCCGCGTGATCGACACCTACTGGTCCGATCACTGCCGCCACACCACCTTCCAGACAGAGCTCAAGGATGTGGAGTTTACAAAGGGCGATTACAATGAGCCTATCGAGAATACATACAGACAGTACCTGGCTGACAGGGAGGAGCTGTATGCGGGGAGAAGCGACAAGTTTGTCTGCCTGATGGATCTGGCCCTGATGGCGATGAAGAAGCTGAGAAAAGAAGGAAAGCTTCAGGACATGGAGGTTTCTGAGGAGATCAACGCCTGCAGCATCGTGGTTCCCGTTGTCATCGACGGAAAGGAGGAGGAGTGGCTCGTAAACTTCAAAAACGAGACACACAACCATCCGACTGAGATCGAGCCCTTCGGAGGGGCGGCTACCTGTCTGGGCGGAGCCATCCGCGATCCCCTTTCCGGCCGGACCTATGTATATCAGGCCATGCGTGTTACCGGTGCGGCTGATCCCACCCGCCCTTTAAG
>URYT01000197.1 GCA_900552185.1 uncultured Collinsella sp.
CGACATCTTCGTCGCCGGCGTCGGCACCGGTGGTACCGTGACCGGCGTGGGCGAGTTCCTCAAGGAGCAGAACCCCGAGATTAAGGTCGTCGCCGTCGAGCCCGCCACCTCCCCGGTGCTCTCCAAGGGCCAGGCCGGCCCGCACAAGATCCAGGGCATCGGCGCCGGCTTTGTGCCCGACGTCCTCGACACCCGGGTCTACGACGAGATCATCCCCGTCGAGAACGACGACGCCTTTGCCACCGGCCGCGCCGTGGGCCACAAGGAGGGTGTGCTCGTGGGCATTTCGTCCGGTGCCGCCGTGTGGGCCGCGCTGCAGCTGGCCAAGCGCCCCGAGAACGAGGGCAAGACCATCGTGGCCCTGCTTGCCGACACCGGCGAGCGCTACCTGTCCACGGCACTGTTCCAGGACTAAGGGCCCGTCACTTGTCGATAGGCCCATGGCATGCCGGCCTATCCTCTCTTCTGGCTGCCTGAGCCCATCTCGTTAGGGTGTCCCACGAGACGCCCGAACTTGCTACAATGTCTGCGGCGCGGAACCAGCCTCCCGCGCCGCTTTTCTTTTTTGGCCACATGCCACCAAGGAGAACCTCCCCATGCACAACAAGCGCGTGCTCGTCGCCATGAGCGGCGGCGTCGATTCCAGCGTGACCGCGTACCTGCTCAAAAGCCAGGGCTACGAATGCGTCGGCGCCACCATGCGCCTCACCTGCCCCGCGCCCGATCCCGTCACGGGCATGAGTAAGGTCGACCGCGACATCGCCGATGCAAAGGCTGTCGCCGAGCGCCTGGGGATGCCCCACCATGTGCTCGACCTGCAGCAGGCCTTCGACCGCAACGTTATCGAGCGCTTCGTGACCGCCTATCAGGAGGGGCTGACGCCCAACCCATGCATCATCTGCAACCGCCACATTAAGTTTGGCGCATTGCTGGATGCGGCGCTGGATATGGGCTGCGACTACATCGCCACGGGCCACTACGCCAAAACGAGCCAGGCGTCCGACGGAACCTGGCAGCTGTACCGCGGCGAGGACCCCAAAAAGGACCAGAGTTACTTTTTGTATTCGCTTACGCAGGAACGCCTGGCGCACACGATCTTTCCGCTGGCAGGCCTAGACAAAGAGCGCGACGTGCGCCGCATAGCCGCCGAGCAAGGCTTTACCAACGCCCAGAAGGCCGAAAGCGAGGACATCTGCTTTATTCCAGACGGTGACTACGCGGGCTATATCGAGCGCCGCTGCGGACATCCCGCTGCACCGGGCGACATTGTGTGGCGCGACGGCAGCGTGGTCGGACGCCATAACGGCGCGTTGCGCTATACCATCGGCCAGCGCAAGGGCTTGGGCGTCGCGATGGCGCATCCCGTGTATGTGACGGGCGTCGATGCCGCCAACAACACCGTGCATCTGGGCGAGGCCGAGGACCTAACGGCCACAGCACTCACGGCCGACGACTGGATCTGGAGCGCCCCTGCCGACCGCATGGAGGCAGAACTCGATGCCGGCGGCATTCGCGTGGGCGCCAAGTACCGTTACCGTCAGAAAGACCAAGCAGCGACCCTTACGCGCGGCGAAGACGGGCAAATGCTGCTGACTTTTGACGAGCCGCAGCGAGCCATCGCCCCCGGCCAGGCCGTTGTAGTCTACCACGGCGACATCGTCCTCGGCGGCGGCACGGTGACCGGCGCACTTAAGTAGCCCCATCCCCTTCATAAATTGCGGTGAAATAGGGACTGTTTAAGCGTTTAAAACCGCCAAACAGTCCCTATTTCACCGCAACTTAGAGAGGACGGCCTCGGTCGGTACTGCCGTATCAGCCGAGGCCGCTGCATCGCTAGCGCTGTACGTAGGCGCGGACGAGCTCGAAGGTGTTGCGCACGCCGTCCATGTGGCTACGCTCGTAGTTGTGGCTCGCATACACGCCGGGGCCGATCAGACCATGGCGAATGTCGTAGCCGGCAGAGAGCGTGGCTTCGACGTCCGAACCGTAATGCGGATACACGTCGATAGCGTAATCGAGCTCAAGCTCGCGCGCGATATTGGACAGCGCCGTCACCAGGTCGTAGTTGTACGGACCGCCCGAATCCTTGGCGCAGATCGACACCATGTGCTCGGTGCAGCCTAGGTCGTCGCCCACGCAGCCCATGTCAACGCTGATCATCTCGCGCGTGTCGGCCGGCACGAAGGCGCCGCCGTGGCCCACCTCCTCGTACACGGTAAAGAGCAGCGAAACCTTACGCGAAAGCGTCACCTCGCCAGCGGCGACGGCACGCGCCAAGCCCAACAAAATGGCGGCCGATAGCTTGTCATCCAGGAAGCGGCTCTTAATGTAGCCGCTCTCCGTCACCGTCGTGCGAGGATCCATAGCGATGATGTCGCCGGTCTGAATACCCAGCTCGAGCACATCGTCCTTGCTGTCGACGTTCTCGTCGAGCAAGATCTCCATGTTCTTCTCGATGGTCTTGACCGGCTCGTCGGCCACGTGCGCCGAAGGCTCGGTGTTAAGAACCACGCCCGTGTAGACATTGCCGTCGCGCGTGTAGACGGTGCAGTTCTCGCCATCGGCCGTAGACCACTGATGC
>URYT01000198.1 GCA_900552185.1 uncultured Collinsella sp.
GCGACCACACGGTCTTTAATGCCCTCGACGAGTTTGCTCATTGTCTCTCCTCTTAGTTGTTGGACTCGACGGTTGCGGTGGTGTCGACCGCGTCCTCGAGCTGCAGGTTCAATAGCTTCATGCCGTATTCCGGCACGTTGATATCGATGGGTTGGCCATACAGGTCGCCGGGGCGCACAAAGGCGATAACCGTCATAATGCGCGCCATGGTCTCGGGCGATTCAGAAAGGTCACGCTCAAACCAACGCTGGATCATGCCGACCTCGGCACTCACGACATAGGTGACGTAGTAGTCAAAGAAGGTGCCCAGCGCCAAGCCCAAAATGCCCGTCTGCGCGCGCGGCACCACGGCCTCGCGTGCGGTATCGATGATCTTTTTAATAAAGGCGGGGTCGCCGCCCGGGCCCAGCAGCGATCCGATTAAATCGCGGTTGGCCGCAAGGTAGCGCAGCAACTCAACCGAACCGGGTGCCGGCTCGAGCTCATCGATGTTGTGATAGAGATCGGGCAGCTGAGCTGCGGTGATGAGCTCAATGCGCTCACGGATCTCGGCCAGCAAGCCGTCCTCGATTTGATTGATAAAGTCGGGGATATCGCGGTAGTGCGAATAGAACGTGCGGCGCGTAAGGCCAGCGCGCTCGGTGAGCGACGCGACGTTAATGCGCGAAAGGTCGCCGCTTTCGGCAAGCTCGCTGGCAAGCGCCTGGCGAAGGGCACGCTGTGAGCGAAGGGACCGGCGGTCGCATTTCTCGAGCTGGGACAAGCGTCCTCCTTGTTACTCAGACTGTGCGCTATTGCACAGTGCGAGTATTATTGCACACCGTGTGCATCAACACGTAAAGGCAATATTTTGGATGTGACAAATGGCAGTCCCTTTGTCACATTCAGCGACCGCCTAGGTTGTGCCAGTTGTGCCTGGCTTTTGGAGCGGCATTGCCGATTGTTCAAAATGTCATTCGTGGGTAGAATAGTGTCGACGGCAGCCCAAGTTCTGGAAAGCTGGGCAGCGCCGTTGCTTGGATTAAGGGGTCAACGCCTTAGCGGCGGCGACCCCTTTTACGTTGCTTCGAACGTTGCTTGAGTGCCTCGGAAAGCCCGACGAGCGCCGTGGAGAACGAGACCAAAGCGGTCAGAAGTCTCACGAAATCAATCAGATCGGTCATGGGCATCACCTCCCATCAGATGGAGGGCGTTGCCCGGCACATGGAACTGCCGCCAACAGTATCAATTCTATCAAAGCGCAGTTAGATATGCGAATGTTTGTTCGCATTTCAGAAGATCGGAACTCGGGTATGGCGAAGGAACAGTTCCTTTGCCATACCCGAGCTTGTCGCCGAACTGCTACCTACATTTTTCGAGTTATTCGGCCACGCTGCTGGTTCTGCATAAATGCACCACCGGGATTATCTGAGAGTTTTTGTCCTTATTTGAGCGCATACATGCCCATTTGCGCACTTACGTCACCGAATCAAACACCGTTAGAGGTATGAATGTTCCTGCGAGGGCATCTTTAGCCATTTAACGACCTCCGACAGGCCGAATAACTCGAAATTTGTTGGTGGCGAAAGCGTAACAGTCCTATACGCCAAAAGCCGGCATCTCCCATGTGACAAAGGGACTATCCCTTTGCCACATTATTCGATGACGGTGCGGGAGTTTTGCTTGCGCATGGTGGCGAGCATATGCTTGGGAACGGCGTGGACCATGCAACTGCCGATGGTCACGCTCGCGGCGGCCTTGGCCGCGTCACTGCCGTTTTTGGTCGCGTAGCTGTGACGGAAACGCTTGAGCATGGCGATATCGTTGCCGCCGTCGCCGTAGACCGCGACCTCGTCCTCGGCAATACCGTAGTAGCCCGCCAGCCACGCCACGCTCTCGCCCTTGTTGCACGCCACGTCCGTGATCTCGAACATCACCGGATCGAACGGCGCGTTGACCACGCGGTCCGATCGCTCAGCCAAATATGCCTTAAGGTCGCGCTCCAGCTCGGGCGAGGTCACGCGGCAGTTGATTTTGCACACGTCATGACGCAGGATGTCACCGATCGACTGGTCGAAATACTGTTCCTCGTGATACCCGCCACGTGCACGCATGCCGCGCATCACGATGCGCTTGATAGGACTGTCCTTTTTAAAGCCCGCCTGGTGCATCTCGAACGAACCGCTCGAGAACATGCCGTCGGGCGTGGAGCAGTCGAAGCAAATGTCCGGGAACGCTTTGAGCAGCTCCTCGGTAACCTGCGGGTCGATGGTCCAGGTCTTGAGCACCTCACCATGGCTGTCGCGCACGATGGATCCGTTGGAGCAGCAGGCGTCGAGTGCCAGACCTGTGAAGCCATGCTCGCCGATCGGCAGCGTCGAGCGTCCGGTCGCGGGAACCACATGCAGCCCGGCTTCGGTCAGCTCGCGAATGGCGCGGCGGATGGTTCCGTCGGCCT
>URYT01000199.1 GCA_900552185.1 uncultured Collinsella sp.
AGCAGGCGGCCTCGGCATCGGGGTCGGAGCCATCCGGCACATGGGTGTTGGCCTGGTCGATGTTGATGTGATCGAACAGGTTCTCCTTCATGAAGTAGTGGTAGCTCTGCGGGTCGTCGTGCGACAGGCCGCGGTACTCATCAAGGTTGTACGTGCTGACCTGGGAGAAATCAAGGTCGCCGGCCTCGTAGGCCTTGATGAGGTTCTGATAGGTCCCAATGGGCGTGGAACCGGTGGCCAGGCCGAGAACGCAAGCGGGGTCCATAACGACCTGCGCGGCGATGATGTTCGCCGCCTTACGGCTCATGTCCTCATAGTCGGTGGCGTGAATGATACGCATGAAGCGCTCCTTTTCTCCGAGAGTTCATCTCGGTCCATGCGGGCCTCGTCGGCCGCAACCAACGTGAGAGCGCACCGTCCAGGGCGAGGGCGCGCACAGCTCGAAGACCCGCGGTGTCGAGGCCCCTGCCCGTCCACAGCGATTCGGGCGAGAATATGCCCGAACGTATTTATTGAGAAATGCAAGGCCCCCGGAAACACCGGGGGCCTTGCGAGAAATCGTCTATTTGGATTATCGGGAGCGTGCGACCAAGAGCTGACCGAGCTCTTCGACATCCTCACCGACATTGCCCTTGATGCTGGCGAACTCGGCGGAATTGCAGATAAGGATCGGCACGGTCAAATCGTAGCCCTCATTGGAGATGGCCTCGCGATCGAACTCGATGAGCACGTCACCGCGCTTCACGATATCGCCGACGGCGGCGGTTACCTTGAAATGCCTGCCATCGAGTTTGACCGTCTCCAAGCCGACATGAATGAGCACGTCGAGCCCTTCCACCGTATGCACGGCGACGGCATGACCCGTGGGGAAGATCGCCTCGATCTTGCCATCGGACGGAGCGACCACGCGATCGCCCGTTGGCACCATGGCGACACCCTGGCCAAGCAGGCCCTTGGCAAACATCTGGTCCTCGACCTCGGAAAGCGGAATCACATGGCCGGCCATCGGGGCTGCGAGAGTCGTGGTGCGGGCGCCAACACCCAAAGTTTTGAAGAAGCTGGTGAACATCAAACCCCCTGCAATAATCAGCACGCATTATTCTATCGCGAAGAGACGCGAACGAACAAACGGTCCGACTAAGGCAGTTCGCGCTTCACAACTTCGACGATGGAATCAACGGCGTCTTGAGCTTCCTGCTGGGTCTCGGCCTCGGCCATAACGCGCACGAGCGGCTCGGTGCCGGAGGTGCGGACCAGGATGCGGCCGCGATCGCCCAGCTTCTCCTCGGCAGCTCGCACAGCCTCCCACACCGGCTGGCAGGAATCGAGCTCTGCCTTGCGCTCGCTGCGCACGTTCACGAGCACCTGCGGGAAGATCTTCACCGGGGCGCACAGCTGCGAGAGCGTCTCGCGCTCGGCGCGCAAGACCTCCATGATGCGCAGGGAGGTCATGATGCCGTCGCCCGTGGTCTCGATATCGCCGAAGATGATATGACCGGACTGCTCGCCACCGAGGCTGTAGCCGTTCTCACGCATGCAGGCGGTGACGTATTTGTCGCCGACGGCAGTCGTCTCGTAGCTCAGATTTGCACGATCGAAGGCCTTGAACAGACCGAGGTTGCTCATGACCGTGGGGACAACGGTGCCAGCGGCGAGGCGACCGTGCTTATGCAGGTAGGTGCCACACACATACAAGATCAGGTCACCGTCGACCAGGTTGCCGCGCTCATCCACGGCCAGGCAGCGGTCGGCGTCGCCATCGTAGGCAAAGCCGACATCCAGGCCCTGCTCCACGACATGACGACGCAGGCGATCGATATGGGTGGAACCGCAATCCACGTTGATGTTGAAACCGTCGGGCGCATTGCTGATCACGCGGACATCGGCGCCGAGGGCGTCGAAGACGGGCTTGGCCACCGAGGACGCTGAGCCGTTGGCGCAGTCCAGGCCGATCTTCATACCCTGGAGGGAGAAGTTTGCGCTCGCGATGAGGTGAGCGATGTAGCGGTTGCGGCCCTGCATGTAGTCGACGGTACAGCCGATCTCGTCACCGATGGCGAAGGGAACCTCGCTCTTACCGTCGATGTAATCCTCGATGAGCTCGAGCACCTCCTCATCCATCTTGCAACCGTCGCCGTTCATGAGCTTGATACCGTTGTCGGAATACGGGTTGTGGCTCGCCGAGATCATGATGCCGCAGTCGAAGCACCCGTCGATCGTCTCGTAGGCAACGCCGGGCGTGGGGATGACGTGCAGCATGTACGCATCAGCGCCGGATGCAACCAGACCAGAGACCAAGCCGGACTCGAACATGTAGCTCGAACGGCGGGTGTCCTTGCCCACA
>URYT01000200.1 GCA_900552185.1 uncultured Collinsella sp.
CTCCTATTCGCTGATGTTTTATGCGGAAGCGGCGGTGCTGGTGTTCGCGACGTTGATCTGGGCTAGCATGGACGGATAGGCGCAGACACGGTCGTCGTGGCCATAGCCCAGAATCATTGAGCGGTCGAGGCCCATGTCGCGGGCGGGGCCGGCGGGTACAACCTCGATCTCGGCGGAGAGGAAGTCCTCCTCCTCGACGCCGTACTGCTCCTTGAGGATGTCCAGGAACATCTGCTTGACGGGCTCCTTGGGGGCGTCCTTGTCGTCCTCATCGAACTTGACGGGGCGGCCGCCCACGATCACGTCGAGGATCTCGGCGTCGACGGCGTCCTTGGCGGGCTTGGACATCTGCTCGCTCGAGAGGTGAATCAGCAGGTCGGAGATGGTAAAGACCGGGTCGTCGGCCTTGTCGCCGATGTTGATGTCGACGGTGGTGCCGTCCTTTTTGCAGATGACGCCTACGAGCGCGAGCGGGGAAGCGACCCAGTGATAGCTCTTGACGCCGCCATAGTAGTGCGTGTCGAGGTAGGCCATGTCGCCGGCCTCGAAGGCGGGGTTCTGCTTAAGGTCCAGGCGCGGCGAGTCCACGTGGGCGCCCAGGATGTTAAAGCCCTGCTCGAGCGGGGCGGTGCCCAGGTTGACGAGCATAAGGTCCTTGCCGTGATTGGCGGCGTACACCTTGTCGCCTGCCTTGAGCTCGCGGCCTTCGGCGATTACGGTCTCCAGGTCGACGTATCCCGCCTCCTCGGCCATCTTGATGCCGGCCTTGACGCACAGGCGCTCGGTCTTGTTCTCACTCAAAAACTGCTTATAGCCGCGGCAAAGCTCCTCGAGCTCCTCGATTTGCTGTGGCGTGTACTTTTTCCATGCGCAGGGACGCTCCATGACGCAGGCTCCTTTCGGATCGATCGTGCTGGTTGATGTACCGTGAGCCATCGTATCACGCGCGGGCTCACGGTGGCGGGGGAGCTTGATGTGAGGTGGCCGCGGGGCGGGGAGCGTGTAAACTGGAGTGAGCAAACCGTGCCCAGCCCAAAGCGAGGTATTCAATATGTCTGACAAGCGCCGTACCTTTGCTGTCATCGACGGCAACTCGCTCATGCATCGCGCCTTCCATGCCGTGCCGCCGACCATGAACGCGCCGGACGGTCGCCCCACCAACGCGATCTTCGGCTTCCTGAACATGTTTCTCAAGATGATCGATGCCTTTAACCCCGACGGCGTGGTCGTGGCGTTTGATAAGGGCAAGCCGCGCGTGCGCATGGAGATGCTGCCGCAGTATAAGGCGCAGCGCCCGCCCATGGACCCCGATCTGCATGCGCAGTTCCCTATGATCAAGGAGCTGCTCGTCGCACTCAACGTGCCGATTCTGCAGTCTGAGGGCTGGGAAGGCGACGATATCCTGGGAACCATGGCGCGCCTGGGTGAGGAGGCCGGCTGCGACATGCTGCTGGTGACCGGTGATCGCGATATGTATCAGCTCGTGACCGAGCACGTCAACGTGGTCTCGACCCGCAAGGGCCTGTCCGACGTGGCGATCATGACGCCCGAGAGCGTGGATGACCTGTATCACGGCATTACGCCGGCGCTCGTGCCCGATTTTTACGGTCTAAAGGGCGATACGTCGGACAACATTCCCGGCGTACCGGGCATCGGCCCCAAAAAGGCGAGCGCGCTCATCGCACAGTACGGCAGCTTGGACGAGGTCATCGCGCATGCCGACGAGGTCAAGGGCAAGATGGGCGAGAACCTGCGTGCGCACATCGACGATGCGCTGCTGAGCCGCAAGGTCGCAACCATTCGCACCGATGCGCCCGTCGAGCTCGATTTTGAGGCGACGTCCTTCCCGGCGTTTTCTGCCGACGAAGTGTCCGCGGCGCTGGGCACGCTTGGTATCACCGCCATGCAGAACCGTTTCTTGGCGCTGATCGGCGGCGAGGGTGGCGCTGCTGCCTCCAGTGTGTTTGAGATACCTGCGATGGTCCGCGCAGCCGCCGGCGATGCTGACGCGCTTGGTGCCGTTGCGGCTGAGGTCTCCCGCGCGATTGATGCCGGCGAGTGGGTCGCCGCCGTGGTGGACGATGACAAGGAAGAGGGCGCGCTCTTTGGACTGACGCGTACGCTGTGGTTGGCGACGTCCAAGGGCCTCTTCGCGCTCGAGGAGGGCGACAGCTGCGCGGCGGCTGAGGTTGAGGGCTTCAACTTCGTCCACGGCGTGATTGCTGGCGTGCTCGCGCGTCTGTTTATGGAGGGTCGCGTGGCGAGTCCGGATATGAAGGTGCTGTTG
>URYT01000201.1 GCA_900552185.1 uncultured Collinsella sp.
TTCTCCCCATACTCCGTCGCCGCGGCAAAACCGGCGTAGCTGTGAAGTGCGACGGCGTACGAATACAGCAACTCCCAACGATCCATCTCGTCGCGCATGGTGGCAAGCGTACCGGCCAAAATACCCGCGAGAACATCACCCGAACCGGCAGTTGCCAGAGAAGCCGGACCCGAGAGCGGCAGCAGCACACGCTCAACGCCACAGATAGCCGTCGTCGGCCCCTTGGCAATGACCACCAGATTGTCAGAGCCTGCAGCCCAGACAACCTTCTGCGCGGCTGCAATCGCGGTACCAAGGTCGTTCACCTCGTCACCGGCAACCAGACGCGAAAGTTCACGATAGTGCGGCGTCATAACCAACGGCTGCTCGCGACGATACATCTCGGGATTACTATCAATACCGTCAATGGCAATCTTAGCAAGGCAGTTGAGTGCATCGGCGTCCAAAATAAGCGGTACATCAAGCTCGAGCAAGCCCGAAACCACCTGCATAGCGCCGGCAGATGTCGTCATACCGGGACCGCACAGTACACAGCTGTACTTCTTTGCAATCTCGCACACAGTCATGCGCGCAGCGGCGCCAAAGGAGCCGCGGGAATCAGACGGAATAGCAAAGACGGGAATCGAAGGAAGTGCCATGCGAATAAGATTGGCGCAGGCGTCAGGAGCCGCGACTGCCACGTAACCAGCACCCGCGCGAGCTGCAGACTTGGCCGCCATAATGGCAGCACCAGGATATTGCGCAGATCCGGCGACAATAAGCACAGAACCACGGGAATACTTATCGATATTCGTAGGTAGTGGGGCAAAGTAATCAACTAAGTCACCGGGCTCGACAATCTCGGCGGCGTGGTCGACATCATCGATGACCTCGTCAAGACGGTCGTAAAGATTGCCGCAGATCAAATCGCCAGCATACTCAGGGCCATCAGCGCTATACAGACCAATCTTGGGCGCAATCATCGTCACCGTATGCTCGGCACGAATGCAGTCGTCATCAACAACGCCCGTCTCGGCATTCAGGCCCGAGGGGACATCAATGGATACGACACAATCGGCGCATTCATTGACCGTAGGAATCCAGATGGAGAACGGCGCACGCAGATTCCCGTGGAAACCGGTACCAAAAATGGCATCAACAACAACATCGGCCTTATCGATCAAAACCTCGAGTTCGTCACGCGAGGGGCCGACACAAACGTGCACATCGCGGCCGGCAGTACGACGAGCAACATGACGTGCCAGAGCAGCAGGAATCTCATCCGGCTCAACCGGAGAAACGATATCGACGTCCACACCCTTATGGCTCAGAATATCGGCGGCAACCCAACCGCCGCCGCCATTATTACCAAAACCGACCAGAACGAGAACCCGATCGGGATTGAGCTTCAAGACCTCGTTGGCGGCAAACTCACCCGCTAGCTCCATAAGCTCGGCCTTCGAAGTCCCTTCGCGTTCGATGATGTCCTCGAGACGAACGACTTCTTCGGTACTCAAAACCGGTTTCATCTATGCTCCTAGCGTATCTTGCGAAGCATCGCCCAGGTGCTCCGTCAATGCTGAATTCTGCAGCTGCTCAAGCTCATCTAAAACAGAGCGAGCCTCTTTAAATGTCTGCGCTACGCGTTTCTTGGTACTCACCTTTTCCTCTTTTGGCTTAGGCCGAGCATCTTCGGTAATCGCGATGGCATTCGCAACGGCTAAGTCTCCTGTAAGCGTAATGGAAAGAGCGACCTCAACAACACCCAGCTCTTGAGCGATCTCGAGAGCACGGCCCGAAAGCAGCGCCTTCGGTTTGCCGAGTTTATCACGCGTAACCGAAACATCCTTGCGACCAACGCCTTGACTAAAACCCGTGCCGAGAGCTTTAAGTACCGCCTCGCGCGAAGCAAAGCGGCTGGCATAGTGAGCAGCGGGACGCGATGATGCATCACAATACGCACGCTCTTCTTCGGTAAACACGCGCCGAGCAAACGACGGCGTCTTTTCAAGAATTGATTTCATACGGGAAATCTCGACGATATCAACGCCGATACCAGCTTCAGCCATGTTCACCTCCATATCGCACAGACTAAGTTATTGTAGCCCGTTCACAGAAGATGCGACAAACGAGGGTTATAAAACACAGCTACTATGTGAGACAAAAGCCCTTAAACGCAAAAAGGGGGAGGCCGCGAGGCCTCCCCCTTCTCAGTTCAAGCGTACGG
>URYT01000202.1 GCA_900552185.1 uncultured Collinsella sp.
CACGCCGGCACGCGTCAGGAAGAACGCCGTCGCCAGGCCGGCCGGGCCGCCGCCGATAACGGCAACGTTGCGCTCGCCGTCGTTGGCGATGGCCTGGGCGCGCAGCTTGGGCAGCACGGCGGTCATGGCCTCGCGGGCGGCCTTGAGCTTGCTGGCGCGAATCTGGGCGCCCTCGGGCTCGTAGAACGCACGCTCGCAGGCACGGCCGCAGGGATGCGGGCAGATGGTGCCGGTAATGAACGGCAGGGCGTTGCGCTCGATGATGATGTTGAGTGCGTCCTCGTAGCGGCCCTCGTCAACGGCCGCCAGGTAGGCGGGAATATCCTGCTGGATGGGGCAGCTCGTGCGGCACGGCGTGGTAAAGCAATCGGAAAGAGGGCTCTTGCCGGCGACCTTGCGGTCGGGCAGCGGACGCAGCGGCTTCTTGTAGAGCGGGTTGGTGAGTGAGTCGGTCTGGATCGCAGTCACAGCCTCGAGAGAGACACCCGCGAACGGCTTGCCATCCAGGTCGGTAAACTCGCCGGCCATCTGGCTAAAGCGCTCGTAGCCACCGGGCTTGAGCACGTCGGTCGCCAGGGTGACGGGCCAAATGCCGGCATCGTACAGGGCGCGGATGTTGTAGACCGTAGCACCGCCGGAGTAGCTGATGCGCAGCTTGCCATCGAACTGCTCGGTAATGCGACGGGCAGCCTCGATGGTCAGCGAGAACAGCGAACGGCCGGACATGTACATCTCGGTGGAAGGCAGCTCGTTCCTCGTCACGTCGACGGGGAAGGTGTTGGTGAGCTTGACGCCAAACTCCAGGCCGCGCTCGGCGCACAGGGCAATCAGGCGCTCGAACATGGGCACGGCGTCGGCCCACTGCAGGTCCTCGCGGAAGTGCGTATCGTCGAAGACGATGTAGTCAAAGCCCAGCTCGTTGAGGCGCTGACGTGCAAACTCATAGCCCAGCAGCGTGGGGTTGCACTTGATGTAGGTGTTGAGGCCCTTCTCGGTGATGAGGTAGGTCGCGATGCGCTCGATCTCGGCGGGCGGGCAGCCGTGCAGGGTAGACTCGGTGATGGAGTTGGAGACGCGTGCCGGGATGGACTCGACAAACGCGGCGTCGACATGCTCAAATTTGTCCAGGTTGGCGAGCGCCCATGCGCGGCACTCGTTCCAGACGTCGGAGCCGCTGGCGTCCTTCATGCCCTCGATGTAGGCGTCGACCTTGGGGCTCTTGATGCCCTCCAGGTCATAACCCACGGACATGTTGAAGACAAAGCCGTCCGGGCTGCCCAGGCCGTACTCGCGAGCGATCAGGTGGCAGGCAAACCATGCCTTCACGTACTCGGCAAAAGCCTGCGGAACCTCGAGCTCGGTCGACCACTCGCAGTTGTAGCACTCGTCCTGCGCCACAATGCAGGGCTTGTTGACACACTTGGAGAGCTCCTCGCCGTCCATAACCTGAACGGTCTTGAGCTCAAAGAAGCGGGAACCGGCCACGTAGGATGCCACGATGTTCTGGGCCAACTGCGTATTGGGACCGGCGGCCGGGCCAAACGGAGTCTCGATGCGCTCGTCAAAAATGGGAAGCGCGCCCTCCTGGTTGGTCGTGACCATCTTACGCACGCCAAAGACGGCGCCCTGAGTCTTGTGCTCCTCGATGATCCAGTTCATCAGCTGCGAAAACGGGATCGGCCTCATGATGTCGCTCATAATGAGTTCCTCTCTGTAACGCCCGGCGAGACCGCGCGGCGGGCGCAAATACGGTGTAGCGCTAGCACAGCGCCGGCGACCCCGCGGAGGCCGCCTATGCGCGCGCCGGATGTGGCGAAACATCCGACGCGCGCGAATCTACTTGTGAATTAGTAGGTGCGATCGTTGAGCGTGCTCCAGAGCTTCTTGGACTCGGCCATGGTCCACGCGTTGATCTTGTCCTCATCGATACCGACAAACTCGCGATCCTTGTACAGGACGCGGCCGTTGATGATGGTGGTGCGGCAGTTTTTGCCCATCATGCCAAAGAGCATGTGGCCGTCGATATTCTCCTCGCTCAGCGGCGTAAAGGGCTTGTAGTCCATAACGATAACGTCGGCGGCAGCGCCGGCCTCGAGCACACCGAGCTTGCGATCGAAGTACTTGCTCGCCATCTTGGCGTTGTTCTCGAACAGCATCGTCATGGCCTCGCACCAGCCCACGTTGGGCAGGCAGGCGTTGTGCCG
>URYT01000203.1 GCA_900552185.1 uncultured Collinsella sp.
CTGCCGTGCGGAGGATGTTCCCTGGGGCGGAGGTATCGCCGTGGGCGGAGGCCTGCTCGTGAGCGCCTCCGTGCGCAGCCCGCGTATGGGCCGCATGCGCCGACGCCGCTCCGAGGCGATCGACATGCTCATTGCCGCCATACGCTCGAGCTGCGGCGTGAGCGCCCTGCCCAATCAAAACTCATCGGACCTCATCATCGCGCCATGCCCGGTCCCGCGCTTCCTCTACGCCCCCACCTGCAAGGCCTACCGGCACTATCGCTGGGAATAATCGGACCCCTGCCTTTTCATCCAGACCATATAGACGATTAGAAGTTTGTCTAAATACTTCTTGACTTCATTATTAGATGAGTGTCTAATTGTCTAACGTTCAACCGCGAGTCGATCTGTCCGTACAACCGCTTGGCGCATGTGCACGGTGCCGGCGCATCACCGACGTGAGACCGCGCACACCTACGAACCTTTAAGGAGGAAATATGGGAGGAGAGGCCTTCAAGGCGCTTGCCGATCCAACACGCAGGCACATCCTTGAACTGCTACGCACCAAGGACCTTACCGCCGGCGAAATCGCCGAGCACTTCGACATGACCAAGCCTTCGCTCAGCCACCATCTGAACACCCTCAAAACGGCCGGCCTGGTCGACGCCGAACGAGACGGCCAAAACATCATCTACAGCCTGAACACCTCGGTCCTGCAGGGCCTTATGAGTTGGTTTTACACATTCACCGATAGGAGCGAAGATCATGAGCGATAAGCACCTCGACCCCTCGACGGCATCCATCGAACAGGCGGCAAAGACCCAGCGGACGGCCCCGACCGAGATAAACCCCGTCGGTCGTCGGACGTTCCTCGTGCTCGTTGCCATATGCGTCGCAAGCTTCATCGGTCATCTCGTGCTCCTGCCCCATATGCCCGAGATGATCCCCACGCACTGGGACAGCGCCGGCAACGTCAACGGATACACCGGGCGCGTCGCGATCATCGGTCTCGATGCGCTGCCGCTCCTGTTGCTCGCCATGCTCCGCTATCCCCCCGGCATGGATCCACGGGGCCAGGCCTATATGCGCATGGGGTCGTTCTACAACGGCTTTGTCGTCCTGTTCACGCTCTTCATGGTTGGGATGACCTGGACCTCCGAGCTCACCGTATTCGGCATCCTGCCCGAAAACGGCAGCCCCATAGGCACGATCACGACTTTGGTGGTCGGCATGGGCTTCATTCTCTTAGGCAACTACATGCCCAAGATCAAGCGCAACTACACGTTCGGCTGCAAGACCCCCTGGGCACTCCACGACGAATGGAACTGGCGTCTTACCCACCGCTTCTGCGGCACGGCGTTCGTCATCTCGGGCTTCGCCACCATCGCAGGGGGCCTGATCTCGATCTGGCATGGCCAGGCCTCGCTGTGGATTCTCCTGGGGTCGGTGCTTGCCTCGAGCATCGGGACCTACGCCTACAGCTATCTCGTATTCCGCAACGGCAACAAGCCGCTCCGCATCCCCCAACATACGACAAGGCGCCGACCCCCCGCGGGGCCGGCGCCTCTTTCATATCGATAGTTATCTATGCGATAAATCGATGCGCTTGTTACACCGGGATCGGCGCATCGTCACGGATCACCGAACGTGCGATGAGGGCGAGTAGGACCATCTCAATCGCATGGTCTTCGTCAAGCACCTCGATATCGTATACATCCCCTCGCAGAGCCGGGACCTGCTTGGCGCGGACGAGTACCTTGCCGTCCTCGGAATGCACTTCAAACCGGCTGCTCCACGCACGCTGAGTGAGGACCGTCCAACCCGTCTGGCCCACCTTGATGATCGCCTCGCACGTACTGCTGGAGACGCGGAACGAGCGCTTGGTCGTGAAGGAGACGCCGCCGTCGATCGAAACCGAATAGGCACGGTCCTTCTCGTCCGTGCGCGTGGTCTCGTAATGCGCGAGCTCGACGCCTTCGGCATCGTAGAGACGCGTGCACCGAGGCGCCGAAAGCGGGTCGGTCTTGGTGGTGAACACAGTCTTTTCCTCGAGATCGGTCACATTCACCTCGCTGTGCACACTGGCAAGCTTGGCTGATATGCGGAGCTTCATGGCCCCTCCCCTAGTCGTACCCCTTAGATACAACGCTGTATAC
>URYT01000204.1 GCA_900552185.1 uncultured Collinsella sp.
CGCATGCTTCCCTGATCTCCTCCAAGAGGTTCATCAGCTTTTGGCAGTGCCCGTAGTATTTTGCCGGCACTGCCGTTCCGTCCTTGCACTTGAATTCGCTCAGCTTGAAATGCGCGCTTGCCGGTACGCCCATGCCTTCCAACAGCGCCGTCCACGTGTTCTTTCCTACCTTCCCGTCCACTGTGATTCCCGCGACGCTTTGCAGTGCCTTTACCGCCTGTTCGGTATTGCGCCCAAAGATGCCGTCTGCCGTGCCTGCCTTGTATCCCTGTTCATTCAGCCTTGTTTGCAGCTGTTTTACCAGCTCTCCGCCGCCCTCTCCGATGGCCATGGTGCCCAGGGCGCCGTAGCGGGTGTGCGAGTCGGAACCCAAGATCATCTTGCCGCAGCCGGCGAAGTTCTCACGCATAAAGGAATGGATGACCGCGATATGGGGCGGAACGAAGATGCCGCCGTACTTTTTGGCAGCCGAGAGGCCAAAGACGTGGTCGTCCTCGTTGATGGTGCCGCCCACGGCGCACAGCGAGTTGTGGCAGTTGGTGAGCACGTAGGGCAGCGGGAACTGCTCCATGCCCGAGGCGCGCGCCGTCTGGATGATGCCGACAAAGGTGATGTCGTGGCTCGCCATGGCGTCGAAGCGAATCTTGAGCGCCTCGGGGTCGCCGGACGTATTGTGTGCCTGGAGGATCGAATACGCGATGGTGCCGCGCTTGGCATCCTCGGGCGTCTGCGTAATACCGCGCTCGGCAGCCTCGGCCGCAGGCACAACCTCGCTGCCGCTGCGCAGGTAGATGCCGTCCTCGTACAGCTTGACCATACTGTCTCCCACTCTGCCCAAAAATTTGAGCGCATAGCATACATTCGTTCAATATCGTGCCATAGAACGGTTGCAAGTGGGTTACGAATCTACACGTTCACTTTATCTCGGTAAAGTAAAGGATGAACCCGGCGAGGGCCGGCAGATTTAGTGCAAGAGTGTCCCTTTCGACTAGTCATTTAAGAACGTCCCCAATGACTACCAACGACTACCGCATCCGGAGCAAGGCAACGCCGCAGGTTGAGGACGGACAGCGAGCGACGTCCAGAGCGAACAAGTTGGCATGGAAAAGGTGAGGCATAGACCTTCTGGTCATGCCTTGCCTTTTGAATGACAAATTGTCGCTCTGGGCGGCGCGCAGCGTCGGCCCGTTACGCGGTTTGGTAAAACCGCGTAACTACAAATCCCCGCCGGCACCCAGCAGCTTGCGCATGACCTGTTCGGGGTTAACCGAGCCGTCGCGCGGGGCCAGGGCGGTGATCTTCTTCTGCATCTTGTACTCGTGCAGCTCGTCCTCGAGCTGGCGCACGCGGGCGCGGAGCTTTTCGTTCTCGCGCTCGCGCTCCTCGGCACGCTCCTTCATATCGAGAATGCGCACCACGCCGGCAAGGTTGATGCCCTCGTCAGTCAGCTGGTTGATGAGCTCCAGGCGCTCGATATCGGCACGCGAATACAGACGCGTGTTGCCGCCCGAGCGCTGGGGGTTCACCAAGCCCTTGGACTCGTAGACGCGCAGAGTCTGCGGATGCATGCCGGTCAGCTCGGCCGCCACGCTGATCATGTACAGCGGTTTGTTCCTATTGTCCTCGGCCATGCTACCTGACCCCTTTCCGTCTCGTTATCGTCCATCATAAGCCCGCGGGCGCGGGCGTGCGCCATGACCGCCCTAGTACGTCGCCTTGTAACGGTTGACCTTCTCGCGATAGTCGCGCGTGTCGACCTCACGCAACTTGGCCATGGCGTCGCGCTCATCATCGGATAGGTTCGTGGGAACCTGCACCTTGATCTCGACAAGCAGTGCACCCGTGCGGCCGCGATGCTTAACGTCGGGCGCCCCCATTTCCTTAAAGCGGAACTTCTTGCCCGTCTGGGTGCCAGCGGGCACCTTCAGACGAACCGTCGCGCCGCCGGGCGTCGGCACGTCAACCGTGCAGCCGAGCGCCGCCTCGTAGACCGAGACCGGTACCTCCATGGTCACATCAGCGCCCTTGCGCTTAAACAGCGGGTGCTCCTCCACATGCGTGGTCACGACCAGGTCGCCGCGCTCGCCACCCGCAACGCCATACTCGCCGCGACGCTTG
>URYT01000205.1 GCA_900552185.1 uncultured Collinsella sp.
CCTCAAGGCGCTGGAGGCTGAGGGCGTTGAGATCCTCACCTGCGGCACCTGCCTGAACTTCTACGGCCTGACCGAGAAGCTGGCCGTGGGCGGCGTGACGAATATGTACGTCATCGCCGAGAAGATGCTGAACGCCGGGAACGTGGTCAAGCCGTGATCTACCTCGACAACGCCGCCACCACCCTGCAAAAGCCGCCCTGCGTGGGCCAGGCTATGCTGGATGCACTGGAACATGCGGGCAATCCGGGCCGCGGGGCGCATGAGCCGACCCTTCACGCGGCCCGTATCGTCTACCATGCCCGTGAGACACTTGCAACACTTCTCCATGCGGAAGGCCCGGACTGCATTGCTTTCACGGCCAACGTGACCCAGGCGCTCAATACAGCGCTCTGCGGCCTCGTCCGCCCCGGCGACCATGTTATCACAACGGTCTGCGAGCACAACTCAGTGCTGCGGCCGCTCTATCGCCTGCGGGAGCAGGGGGCAGAAGTGAGTTTTGTGGAGGTGGACGACACCGGGCGGCTGCGGTATGAGCAGTTCGAAAAATTTCTCCGCCCCAATACCCGCCTTGTCGTGGTGACGCATGCTTCCAACGTCACAGGCAATCTTACGGACCTTGCATTCGTCTCCGCTTTTGCAAAAAAGCACGGTCTTACGCTTGTCGTGGATGCGGCCCAGACCGCAGGCGCACGGCCCATCGACGTGCAGGCGCTGGGGGTGGATGTTCTCTGTTTCACCGGACACAAGGCGCTGCTGGGTCCGCAGGGGACCGGCGGCCTGGCCGTGGCGGAGGGCGTTGATGTGGCTCCGTGGGCCATGGGCGGCACGGGCGTGCACAGCTTCGATGCTCTGCAGCCGCTTGGGTGGCCCACGCGCCTTGAGGCGGGCACGCTCAACGGCCACGGCATCGCGGGACTTTCCGCAGGTCTCGACTTTATCGAGGCGCAAGGCGGAGTCGAGGCGATCGCGGCGCATGAGCGAGCACTGGCGGATCGCTTTCTCGCTGGCGTGCGCGAAATCCCGGAGATCAAGCTCTACGGCGCCTTTGACCAGCCGTCGCGCTCGGCGATCGTCTCACTCAACGTGGGTGATATCGACTCTGCTGAGATCTCGGACGCGCTCATGCAAGGGTGGGGGATTGCGACGCGCCCCGGCGCCCATTGCGCTCCGCTCATGCACCGCGCACTCGAGACCGAGCGCCAGGGTATCGTTCGCTTCTCGTTTGGGTATTTCAACACGGACGAGGAAGTCGATACCGCGATTGACGCTTTGCGCGATTTAGCCTGCTAGAGCGTATATACTTGCGGGACGGGTGTTTTTGCCCGTCCCGTTTTTGTTTCGACCCGAAAGGTGTGCATATGGCCTCATCCGCTCCGCGCGGTTTGCGCTCCGACCATGTCGTTACCGTCGGCATTGCGCTGTTCTCGATGCTCTTTGGCGCCGGCAACCTCATTATTCCGCCGCTGCTGGCACTGCAGGCAGGTTCTGCCACGCCGGTCGCCATGCTCGGCTTTCTGATTGCCGCCATCGGCCTGCCCGTCATGGGTTTTATCGCCGTGGCACTTGCCGGAACGGCGCGCGAGCTTGCCGGCCGCGTGCACCCCAAGTTTGGTGAGTTCTTTGTCGCGGCGGTGTATCTGGCCATCGGCCCGTGCCTGGCCATTCCGCGCACGAGCTCCACGGCCTTCGAGATGCTGGTGCCGCTGCTGCCCGAGGGTGTTTCACTCGGCACGGCGCGCCTGGTGTTTGCCGTTGGCTTCTTTGTCGTCGCGTTTGCGCTCACGCTGCGTCCGGGCGTCATCACGCGCGTGCTCGGTCGCATTACGGGCCCCGCGCTCATTGCGCTCATCGTGCTGGTCGTGGGTGCCGCCGTGATCTCGCCGCTGGGACCGGCTGCCGCGCCTCAGGCTCCCTACGATGCCGGTGCTGCTGTGCAGGGCTTTCTGACCGGCTACCAGACCATGGACCTGCTCGCGTCGCTCGCCTTTGGAATTATCATCGCCGAGACCATCCACGAGCTGGGCGTTACCGATGACAAGCGCGTGGCCTTCGAGATTTCGCGCTCC
>URYT01000206.1 GCA_900552185.1 uncultured Collinsella sp.
TCCCATGTAGCCGATGGCGTCGTACATGGGGACGGTGCCCACCATGAGCGGGGTCTCGTCGATGAGCTGCTGGCGGAACTGACGCGTCTTGCCCGAGTTGGAGAGGTCCATGATGGCGTCGGCGCCAAAGTCCTCAGCGATCTTGACCTTCTTCCATTCCTCGGCGGCATCGGCCTTGTCGCCCGAGATGCCCAGGTTGACGTTGACCTTGGTGGACAGGCCCTCACCGACGCCAAAGGCGCGCATGCCCTTTTTGATATGCACGATGTTGGCAGGAATGGCGATGCGGCCGTCGGCCACGCGCTCGCGGATGTACTCGGGGTCGCGATGCTCGCGCTCGGCGACCTCCTTCATCTGCGGTGTGATCTGCCCGGCGCGGGCGAAGTCGATTTGCGTGACGAGCTTGGGCTCGGTCTGTGTGCTCATTGGCACGGCTCCCTTCGTTGGCATTACCCATATCAGGTTTGCGGGTCAGGGCGGGCGCGCCCAGTCTCAGCCTGCCGTCTTGTCCTGCAAGCTCCCCGTTTATGTGGTGGGCTCAAGTATAGCCTGAATGGGTACGATTGGGCAAACAAGCGTGCCTGTGGGGAGGCGAACATGGAAGACAAGCATCTATATCGAGAGACACAATGGGATGTATCGGCCGAGGAAAGCCGTGCGCACCATGGCCTTGTCGCGATTGGTTTTGCGGTGCTTGCCGTGTTGGTGATTGCCTTTTGTATTTGGACGTTCGGCGGTCGTGGCGGCGTCACCTGGGGGTTTGAAGCCGACGATGCCCTGCCGATTATGACCATGAAAGTTTCTGGTGGCAACACGGTTGCCGCACCGGGCGACTATTGGTATCCGCGCGACGAGTTTGTGCAGCTGCAGTTGAGCGGCGGGTCTATTCCGGGCGAAGAAATCGAACGCGTGACGTTTGATGAGGCACTCAAAACACTCATGGTGAAGCTCAAAGATCAGGGCGATGTGCCCACGACCATGGATATCGCTCTGACGGAGTGGCGTCTGGAACCTCCGTCGGGCGTTACGGTATCCGACGTAGAGCACGTTAAGATTACCTACCAAAATGGCTCGACGAGCGAGATTGCAAAGGCCGATGGCTTGGCGGAGTAACGGGGTGTTTGGAAACGGCGGGCCTATAGTGCCTGCGCGTTCATGAAAACCAGGGTGTTTTTGTCTGAAAGCTCGGGGATGTGCCGATAGCCGATATTGAATGCGGTAAGTTCGCTTGCATCCTCGAGCTTGTTTTCTGCCATCCACCGCACCATGGAGCCGCGCGCCTTTTTGCTGGCGGTCGACCGTTGGATGGGCTTCCCGTTGCGGATACCCTCGCCAAAGAGGCACGTGACGGCTGTGGCGTCGCCCGCGAGGTGGGGCAGAACGGCTTTGGCATACTCTACGCTGGCGAGGTTGACGATCGTGGTGTTTGAACCTGCCGGGGCGATAGCCCGCGCGAGCTTATCGCTCCAAAATGCGTAGAGGTCTCGGGCACCGTCGACGACAAGCTTCGCGCCCATCTCCAGCCGATACGGTTCGACGGCATGAAAGGGACGAACGCACCCGTAGAGGCCGGAGAGGATCCACAGATGGTCTTGCAGCCATGCGAGCTGCGCGGAATCCATCACCTCGGGTGCCATGCTCTGGTATTGAATGCCGTGATAGGACATGACGGCAGGGGAGAGGTGGCGAGCGAGTGCGGGATTGTCGAGATCGCCGCTTTTCAGGATGGGCCCGAACTCATGCAGGGTGTTGAGGCAAGGCCCCAGCAGTTTGTCACTCACGTTCCACAGCGCCTGCAGGCCGCCGCTGCCTTCATTCCGCTCGATATCTAGCAGTGCGCGGTGGAGGCGAGCCGTCTCGCGCACAAAGGGTGGGATGCCCAGGACTTCAAAAGCATCTTGGGCCGCGCGCATCTGCTTGGCGGGCGAAATGATGACCTGCAGCATGAACTCTCCTCTGCCAAAAAAGAAATTGCGGTGGAATACGGTCTGTTTTGGCCGTTTAGGGGGTGCGGACGATTTCTTGGACCGCGCCTAGGCGTATCCAAGCTTCCTGCG
>URYT01000207.1 GCA_900552185.1 uncultured Collinsella sp.
CTGCTGTGTACGATTCGGCTGGCGCGGATCGGAAGCACTAGGCATGCGAAACCTCCTCGTTTTTACGATCGAGCCACGTCTGCAAAAACAGGCTGGCGGCAATCATGTCGATCTTGCCCCTCATCTGCTTTTCGTTGAGTCCCTGCTCGCGCAGGATACGCTTGGCCTCTTGCGAGGACAGACGCTCGTCCTCAAACTCCAATGGAAGATCGAGCTCGTCGGCAATCTTTTGCGCCACAGCGGCAACGCGCTCGGCCTGAGGGCCGGGCTCACCGGCCATGGTCAGGGGACGTCCGCTTACCAGGATGTCGGGCTCATAGTCCTCAACCAGGTAGCGGAACGTCTTGGCCATACCGGTGACCTCGGCAGCCGGAAGCACCTTGACGGGCATCGCCATCTTGCCATCACGGCTCGAGACGGCAATGCCGATCCTGGTCTCCCCTATGTCCAGCGCAAGCGCGACCACAGTGACTTCTTAGATTCTTAGGCGCCGAGTGCGGTCTTAGCGGCCGCGAGGGCATCGGCGATACCGGCAGCGTTCTTGCCACCGGCCTGGGCCATGTTGGGACGGCCACCACCGCGACCGTCAACCAGGCCCGCGATCTGCTTGATCACGTTACCGGCGTGGAAACCGGCCTTGACGGCGTCATCGGAGCCGGCAGCGAGCAGGGCCGGAGTGCCCTTCTCAGTCACGCTGGCGACGACACAAGCGACAGGGCCGGCGACCTTCTGATGCACGGTATCCCATACGTTGCGGAGGTCGGCAGCCTCAAGGCCCTGGAGCTCAGCGACAACGAGCTTATAGCCGTCGAGCTCGACGGCGACCTCGATGGCGCTGGAGATGGCGTCGGAGGAGCCACCGGTCAGAGCCTTCTTGAGCTTATTGGACGTCTCGCGCAGCTCGGCCTGCAGGTTCTCCACGCGAGCGGGAACCTCATCCACGCGGCACTTGAGCGCAGTAGCAGCGGCGTCAACGAGTGCCAGGCGGTCGGCCATATAGTCGAGGGCACCCTTAGAGGTCACGGCCTCGATACGGCGGACATTGGAGCCCGTGGAGGACTCGGAAATGATCTTGAACAGGCCGATCTCGGCGGTGTTGGCAGCGTGTGTGCCACCGCAGAGTTCGCGGGAGAACGGCTGGTCCTCAGCGCCCACGGAGACAACGCGGACGACGTCACCGTACTTCTCGCCAAACAGGGCGACAGCGCCGGCAGCCTTAGCCTCGTCGATGCCCATGACACGGGTCACGACCGGCTTGGAAGCGAAGATCTGCTGGTTGACCAGGTCCTCGACAGCCTTGAGCTGCTCGGAGGACAGGGCCTCGAAGTGTGTAAAGTCAAAGCGCAGGTGCTCGGGCGTCACCAGCGAGCCGGCCTGGGAGACGTGCTCGCCCAGGACCTGCTTAAGGGCAGCGTCGAGCAGGTGCGTGGCGGTGTGGTTGCGGCGCAGGAAGCCACGGCGCTCGGCGTCGAGCGCCGCGGTCACAGCGGCACCGACGGTCAGCGTGCCCTCGGCAACGTGCGCGACGTGGGCATACAGGCCGTTGTGGTTCTTGGTATCGGAAACGGTAAGAACAACGCCCTCGGCGGAAAGCTTTCCGGCATCGCCCTGCTGGCCACCCATCTCGGCGTAGAACGGGGTGCGGTCGAGCACGACCTCGACGTCCTCGCCGGCGGCAGCGGACTCGACGGACTCGCCGTTGCGCACGATGGCGACAACCTTGGCGCCCTCGATCACATCGTTGTCATAGCCGTCGAACTCGGTCGCTGCGACCTTGTCGGAAAGCTCGAACCACACATCGTTGAAGCTGCCCCAGGCATCGCCCTTTGCGTTAGCGCGGGCGCGGGCCTTCTGGTCCTCCATGCAGGCGGTAAAGCCGTCCATGTCGACATCGTGGCCAGCGGTGCCGGCGATCTCGACGGTCAGGTCGATGGGGAAACCAAAGGTGTCGTGCAGCTTAAAGGCAACATCGCCCGGAAGCACAGCACCCTCGGCAAGCGCTGCCAGGGCCTCATCCAGGTAGACGCGA